>JAUPWC010000684.1 GCA_030916665.1 Verrucomicrobiota bacterium | reverse complement strand
GGGTGGTTCCCGTCTTCCGGGCGCCGAAGCCGCAGCTCACCTGGAGCCTGCGCCAAGCCATGCAGCAGGAAACCGAAATGACCTTCGCGCACGTCCTCCGGGAGGACCGCAGCCTGGTCGAGCTGATCGACGCCGACTACACGTTCCTCAACGAGGAGCTGGCCGAGCACTACGGCATCGCCGGCGTGAAGGGTCGGGAAATGCGCAAGGTTCAGCTGCCGCCCGACAGCCCGCGCGGCGGTGTGCTCACCCAGGGCACCGTGCTCGCCGTGACCTCGAACCCCACGCGGACCTCGCCGGTGAAGCGAGGCGTGTTCATCCTCGAAAAAATCCTCGGCACGCCGCCGGCGCCGCCTCCACCCAACATTCCGCCGCTTGAGAACATCGCGTCCAAGGAGGAGCTGGCAAAAATGACCCTGCGCGAGACGCTCGACCTGCATGCCAGCAACGGCATGTGCCGTTCCTGCCACAACCGCATGGACCCGCTCGGTCTCGCGTTGGAGAATTTCAACGCCATGGGCCGCTGGCGCGACATGGACAGCAACCAGCCGGTGGAGACCGCCGGCAAGCTCATCACCGGCGAGAAGTTCGCCAACATCCGCGAGCTGAAGCAAATCCTCGCCAGGGAGCACCGCGGCGACTACCTGCACAACGTGGCCGAGAAACTCCTCATGTATGCCCTCGGCCGCGGTGTGGAGCATTACGACACCGAGACGCTCGACCAGCTCGTGCACCGCCTGGAGGCGGCCGACGCCCGTCCGTCGGCCCTCCTGCTTGGCATCATCGAGTCCGCCCCCTTCCAGCAGCGCCGCCGGGAAGCCGCGGCGCAAACCGCCGCCCAGCCGGCCGTGACCACTCCTCGCAGCTAAATCCCAACCCCGCCGCCCCATGAACAGCCGCCGCCCCACCGCCACGCTCCGCGAGCAAGTCGCCCTGATGAACCGCCGCCGTTTCCTGAAAGGGCTCGGGGCCTGCATCGCCCTGCCCGCGATGGGCTCGTTGCTGCCGTCGCGGCTGCTGGCCGCCGCCAGCGCGGCGCAGCTCGCCACGACCGCGACCGGCGCGCCGCTGCGCACGGCCTTCGTGATGTTCCCCAACGGCGCCATCCCCGGCCAGTGGTGGCCGACCGGCGGGCTCACCGACTTCGGACTCCAAGGCACGCTCGCGCCGCTGGAGGCCATGCGCTCGCACATCCAGGTGCTCGGCGGGCTGGAGCAGGTCAACGCCAACCCCGGCAATGACGGCGGCGGC
The DNA here is from genome assembly GCA_030916665.1 of Verrucomicrobiota bacterium. GTDB lineage: Bacteria > Verrucomicrobiota > Verrucomicrobiia > Opitutales > Opitutaceae > Lacunisphaera. Next base: position 7,615 of record JAUPWC010000684.1, on the reverse strand, counting down.
GACCACGCCCGCGGCAACGCCGTGTTCCTCACCGGCGTGCGCATCAACAAGAGCGCGACCGACGTGCGCGCCGGCGTCTCCATCGACCAGGCTATCGCCAAAGAGGTCGGCCATCTCACGCGCTTCTCGTCGCTCGAACTCACCTGCGACCTCAACCGCAAGTCCGCCGACTGCGACTCCGGCTACTCCTGCGCCTACCAATACAACATCTCGTGGCAGTCGCCCACGACGCCGATGACGCCGGAGAACAACCCGCGCCTCGTGTTCGAGCGCTTGTTCGGTGCCGGCGAGCACGGCAACCGTTCCGAGAATGCGCTGCGCCGCATGCAGGATCGCCGGTCGGTGCTCGATTCCGTGCTGGACGACGCCAAGCGCATGCAGGGGCGCCTCGACTTCGGTGACCGTGAGAAGCTCGACCAGTATCTCAGCGGCATCCGCGACATCGAGCGCCGCATCGAAAAGGCGGAGCGCTTCGGCGCGGGCCCCGACCCGGTCGTCGCCACCCCCACCGGCATCCCGGCCACCCACGTCGAATACGTGCAGCTCATGTATGACATGCTGCTGCTCGCCTTCCAGACCGACTCGACCCGCGTCGCCACCTTTGTGCTCGGTCACGACGGCGACAACCGCTCCTTCGGCGAGATCGGCATCACGGAGGGCCACCACGACCTCTCGCACCACCAGAACAACACCGAGCGCGTCGCCAAGGTCGCGCAGATCGACCGCTGGTATGTGGAGCAGTTCACCAAGTTCCTCGCGAAGATGGAGCAGGTGAAGGACGTGGACGGCAACACGCTCCTGCACAACTCGCGCATCCTCTACGGCAGCGGCAACGCCGACGGCAACCGCCACACCCACGAGAACCTCCCGCTCATCCTCGCGGGCGGCGGCGGCGGCCTCCTCCACGGCGGCCGCTACGTGAACCACGGCTCGAAGCCGCTCAGCAATCTCTTCCTCGACCTCGCCGACCAGGCGGGTGTCTCCAGCCTGGAGCGTTTCGGTGACTCCACCGGCCGGCTGGGGAATATCTGAGCGGCCTTGGTTTTAGGGCGGGGTCTCCGAACCCCGCCACGAACGCGGCAAGGTTACCGAACAAAGGCGGGGTTCGGAGACCCCTCCCTACAGTCAGGGTTTCGCGACCCGCTTGGTCCCCGGGCGATCACCAAGGAATGTCCGCACCTCGGCATCCACCAGCGAGCTGATCCGCCGACTGCCCGCTGAATCATAGAGCCACACTTCGTAGCCGCTGAGGTTGGCGATGCGGCCGGGTTCGCCGAACTTCGCCCGGAGTGCGACCGGGTCGAGATCGTTGGCGATGATGAACGAGTAGCGGCGCGGATGCAGCGGCGCGCTGTCGCCGGAGGTCGCCGTTGTGAAATGATGAAACGCGTTGTTGCCCCAGAACTGCACGCGGCCGTCGGGTCGCACCTGATTGAGGTGAACCTTCTGCGAGACGGCGTTCAGGGAGGTGGCCGTCCAGTATTCGGCCAGGCCGTGGGCGCGTTCCTCGTCCGGGAAAAATCCGTCCAAGTCCGCCACGCGTTCAGGATACGGCCAGGTCCACCTGGAGAAATCGATCTGCGGCACGCGCCAGATCGCGAGCCCGATCAGCGAGACGGCGACGAGGCCGGCGGCGAGGGGCGTGCGCATCCTGGCCAGCGGCAGCAGGGTCAGCAGCCACCAGAGCGGAATGACAAGGCAGGGCAGCAGGTAGCGCCCGTGCTGCGGATTGCGCCAATAGACGGCGAGCACGGGCAGGAAGAACGTAGCCAGCAGGCACAACGCGGCGACCCATCCCGCCTGACGCTGCGTGCCGTTCAGTTTTAGGCGTCGCGCGAGCCAGAGAGCCCCGACGAGAGAGAGCAGCGACAGCGCCATCAGCCCGGGCACCGAGCGGAACGCCGGACCGGTCAAGTCGCCGAACATCCGGGCCCCGGTCGAGGCGATGGCGGACGGCGTGGGCGCGTAGCGGACCACCGACGGGTAGTTGCCCCATTGCAGCAGATGCAGACCGAGCCGCAGCAGCAGGAAGAACAACAGTGCGATACCGACGGCCTTGACGAAAGCGTGCAGCCGCTGCGACTGCCAGCGGGGTTGCGGCGCGCCGATGAAAAGAGCCGCGCCAAGCGGAGCGACGAATTGCGTGAACAGAAGCGTGTCCGAGGCGAGACCGAGAAACAGCAGCACCGTGCCCGCGAGCCAGCGGATGCGCGAAGGGGCCTCCGCCGACGGTCCCAGCCACAGGGCGACTTGGGCGAGTCCGAGCAGCACGGCACCGCCGTGCATGTTCGGCACGCCGAGCCACCAGAGCCAGCGGTCGTGGTCGGCGCTGCCTTGCCAAGCGAGCACGGCGTTCACCAGCAGTGCGCCCAGCAGCCACCCGTAACTGTCGGTTCCGCGCGCACGTTGCAGTGACCAGCCGGCGAGCAGGGCCAGCGCGGTGTAGCTCATCACGACGTAGAACGGCAGCAGCGGTGCGCCGCCGAGGCCCAGCAGCGCCCGCCAAGCGATGCTCAGGGCGAAATCCGGGAACAGGTAGGGAGACGAGCTGAGCGTCCAGCCGGAGAGCGGATAGACGCCGGACAACACGTCGGCGGCGAAACGCTCGGCCAGCAGGTAGTCTCCATCGAGCCACGGTTGAAAATAGCGCGTGGCGAGCGCCATGGCCTGGATCGTGACGACCGCGAGGGCGGCGAGCGAGAGAAGGAAGGGAGTATTCCTCATCAGCTCAGCAATCGAAGCCGAGCGGCTCGAAGAGTGGGAGCGGCTTTATGCCGCGACAAAGGATAGGCGAAGCGCGCAGCATGTCGGGACGTAAAGTCCCTCCCACATAAACAAGCGCGCGTCAAACCCGGGTGCATTTTGTAGCGGCGGACTATGACCGCCGACACCAACCAACGGCGCTCGTAGAGCGCCGCGACAACAGACTGAGCGGTTCGCTTACTCTTTCTTTTTGTCGTCGCCGGTCGTGGCGGTGACGTCTTTCAGCCAGTCGAGAAGGATCTCCTTGTGGCCCGATTGCTTGTAATTTTCACGCAAGGCGACGAGGCGGGCCTGCAGTTCGGCATTGTCGCGCAGGCGGCGCGAGAGGCGGGGCTTGTGCGGCATTTTGTCCTCGAGGATCACCTGCTTGAGCTTGCCCGCGCTGGCGAGGGTGCGGCCGAGCAGTTCGTCGGTGCTCAGGTCGAGGTCGTCGCGAATCTCCTTTCCGCCGTCGATCACCTCGCCGTGGCACATGACGCAGCTCGCGTCGATGACCTTGCGCACCTCGGGTTTGAGGGGAAGCAGGCCGTCGGCGGCGGGGTTGGCCGCGAGGTGGGCGCAGACGGTGAGAACGGCGGCAGCGGACAGAAGGAGGCGTGGGGTCATGGATTCAGGAGGCGGTTGAGGCGTTCGATTTCCGAGGCGGGAAGGGGTCCGGTTTTGTTAAGCAGCAAAAGGTAATCGGCAAGCAGCTCTTTCTCGGCGACCGACAGGTGGTCACGATAGCCGGGCATCGGGATGGCCTGGCCGTCGAAAAACTTCTTTGCGATGCGACCGAGCGGGCCGGACTCGATGGCCTTGCCCCGGCCGTGATCGATCCAGTGGAGGATTTCGGTGCGGTCGCCGTTGGCGGTGAGCTTCAGGAAGTCCTTTCCTTGAAAGCCGGGAATGTAGCCTTTGAAGGAATCGGGATTGGCGACGCCGCCCTGGCCGAGTTCGCCGTGGCACTGGTAGCAACCGTGCCGGCGCGAGAGCGCGTCGCCGGCCACGAAGAGCTGGTCGGGGGTCAGCGGCGCACCGGGGGCCGGAGCCTTCGGCGCGGCGGGATCGACGCGGAGCTTCAGCCCTTCGGCGAGAATCCACGCGGCGATGTCCTCGATCTCGCCGGGCGTGAGGCGGTCCCGGTAGGCGGGCATGCGGATGAACAGCTTCTTGTGGTCCTCGGCATCGGCCGCGGGCACGCCGTGGGTGATCCAGTCCACCAGAACCTTCACCTCGGTGATGTCGCCTTCCCAGAAAGACGGGTTGTTTTTGTCGCGCCACTTGTCCGGAGCAGTTTGTCGGAGATTGAAACGCGGTTCTTCCTCGCTACGGCCGTGGCAAGCGTAGCAGCCGGCTTCTTCCGTCAGGCGCGCCCCACGCGAGACGGCCGAGGATTCCGGCTGGCGCTCGACCTGCACGAAGACCGTGCCGCCGATCGCGAGCACGCAGAGCCCCAGCAACACGAAGCCGAGAATCTTGCCGGCGGCAGGGCGGGGAAACTGCGGGGAAAGCATCCGGGCAGCAAACCGTTCAGCGCCCGAAAGGCAAACCGGGAGGGGCCCGGGCTCCTCTAGGTGCGAGGGAGCGCGGCGAGGCGGGCAAGGAGTTCGGCGCCGGTGAAGGGCTTGCGGAGCAGCTCAACCTTGAGCGTATCCAGACCGGCCGCCGTGATCTCATGATCAGCGTGGCCGGAGAAGAGCAGCACGGGCGCGGAGGGCTGGCCGGCGCGGAAGCGGTCGATGACGGTGTTTACCGAAGTATTGCCGCCGAAGCCGTCGGTGCAAAGCACGGCGAAGCGGGCGCCTCCGTCGAACTCCCCGATGGCCTCCTCGCTGGAAGCGCAGGCCGTGACATCGTAGCCGCCGCGTCGGAGCGCGCGCTCAAGAAGCTGGCGGAGATCGTCGCGGTCCTCAATGAGGAGCAGACGCTCGCCGGGGGGCGGGGACGGCTGGTCAGCGTGGTGGCCGCCGGGCCGGGCCGGGCATTCCGGGAATAGCAGGCTGATGGTGGTGCCGCGGTCGGGCGCGCTTTGCAGGTCGATGAAGCCGCCGGACTCCTCGATGAAGGCCTTGACCATCGGCAGGCCGAGCCCGGTGCCGTGGCCGGGCGCCTTGGTGGTGAAGAAGGGGTCGAAGATGCGCGGTTGCACATCGGTCGGAATGCCGGTGCCGGTGTCCTTCACGCGCACGGCCACGCCGGGCCGGCCGTCGGGCAGGGTGACGTCCTCGTGGGCGAGGGTGATGGAGCCGCCCCGGGGCATAGCGTCGCGGGCATTGATCAGGAGATTGAGCAGGGCCTGTTGCAAGTCGGCGGGATCGGCGAGGAGGCAGCGCTGGCCGCGGTTCTCGGTGGAAATCCAGATACCCTCGGGCAGCAGCCGCGCGGCGAGGCGGCACGCGGTCTTGAGTTCGGCGGCGGGGTCGAGGCTGACCGGCAGGCAAAACGCGCGGCGGCTGAGGCTGAGCAGGTGGCGCGTGGTCTGCGCGGCGGAGCGGGCGGCGGACAGAATGTCGGACGCTCCTTGCCGGTCGTGGCCTGGCGGAAGGCTCTGGCTGAGCAACTCGGCGTTGCAGAGCACCACGGTCAGGGCGTTGTTCACGTCGTGGGCGACGCCGCTGGAGAGTTTGCCGAGCGCCTCAAAGTGTTGGTTGGCACGCATGGTGTCCTCGGCTTGGCGGCGGGCGGCCTCGGCGACGTCCCGGTTGCGGCGTTCTTCGACCAAGCGCGCCAGCGTGCGGAAGAGCGCATGATGGATCATCGCAAAGCAGACGTAACACACCGCAAGGGTGGCGAACGGGATGATGCCCACCAGGAGGAGGCGTCGTGCGTCGGTCGGCCGGCCCGAGGCAGAGGGGTAGGGCGCCACCACACCGCGATGCACCAGCCAGGCATGCACCACGATCAGCACACCGAAGGCGACCACCACGGCCGCACCGGCGCGCTTGTTGATGAAAAACAGCGCGATCAGTACCGTGCACACGAGCGCGATGCCCACGCCCATCTGCGGGCCGGCCTGAACCCAGGCGATCACATCGATTGCGCCGATCCAGATCACGAACAACATGCCGCTGCCTGCCGCGCTGAGCCGGTTCAGGGCGAGAAACTGCGCCCCGACGCCGAGGACCAGGATCACTTCGAGGACCAGCGAAACCGGGACCCGGGAGGCCAAAGGGACGCGGTGCCAAACGTAGATTTGCAGCAGCGTGAAGACAAAAATTGCCCAGACCATGCCCCGCAGGGCCTGTTTCTGGACATCGGCCAGTAGGGCGGCGGCTTCCCGCAGCGCGGAAGGTTGCGTGGGTGATGGCATCGAAAAGGTGTCAGGACCTTTTACCGAGCCGATGAGACGACAGACCTCGCGCCCGGGCAACCCAAAATCAGGTCGCAACCGATGGCTCAGACCTGCGCGAGAGCCGGGCGCACGTTCAGGTGCTCCTCGCCGACGTATTTCGCGGACTGTTCGTCGGCGTGGTAGCTGGAGCGCACGAGCGGACCGCTCTCGATGACGCCGATGCCGAGTTCGAGGCCGAACTTTTTCCAGTGCGCGAACTCCTCCGGCGGAGCCCAGCGGTCGATCTTCCAGTGTTGCGGAGTGGGCTGGAGATACTGGCCGAGCGTGAGGATGTCGGTCTTGTCGGCGGCGATGTCGCGCAGGGTCTGCTCGATCTCCTCGGGCTTTTCGCCGAGGCCGAGCATGATGCCGGTCTTGGTGGTGAAGCCCTTTGACTTGGCGTGCTGGAGCACGGAGCGCGAGCGGTCGTAGCGGGCCTGCACGCGCACGGGTCGCTGGAGTCGCTCCACGGTCTCGAGGTTGTGGTTGAAGATGTCGGGCTTGGCCGCGAGCACGATGTCCACCTGCTCGAGCTTGCCCACAAAGTCGGGCACGAGCACCTCGATGGCGCACTGCGGGTTCTTGTAGCGGACGGCGCGGATGGTGGCGGCCCAGACGCTGGCGCCGCCGTCCTTGAGGTCGTCGCGGGCGACGGAGGTGATGACGCAGTGGCGCAGGGCCATCTTGGCGACGGCGTCGGCCACGCGGGCGGGTTCGCCGAGGTCGTGCTCGGTGGGGCGGCCGCTCTGGATCGCGCAGAAGTTGCAGGAGCGGGTGCAGATGTTGCCCAGGATCATCACTGTGGCCGTGCCGCGGGACCAGCACTCGCCGATGTTCGGGCATTGGGCGCTCTGGCAGACGGTGTGCAGCTTGTTGTCCTCCACCATGCGGCGCGTGGCTTGATAGGCGGGGCCGGAGGGCAGCTTGGCGCGGAGCCAGTCGGGTTTGCGTTGGGCGGACATCGGAAGGATGGGGCCACAAAAGCCACGCGTGGCGCAAAGACAATCTTCGGGTGCCGGCGGGACTATTAGTCACGCTCCGACACTGGATAAAGGCCTGCCCGGAGACGGGCTCAGTTTCCCATTGCCCCGGGCGGGTGGGGGGGCAAGCGTCTCGCGTTCCATGAGCGACATCCCCCAGGACATTTCCCACGACCAGCATGCCGTGCGGCTCAAGAAGCTGCAGGACCTGCGCGCCGCGGGCTCGGATCCGTTCCGCGCCAACTGCGAGCAGACGCATTTCTCGGGCGAGGCGCTGAAAGCCCATGTGGACGGCGCCGACTACACCGTGCCGGTGAAGGTTGCCGGCCGCCTCGTGGTCATCCGCGACATGGGCAAGAGCCAGTTCGTGAAGATTCTCGACCAGCAGGGCCAGCTCCAGCTCTACGTGAAGAAGGATCTCGTCGGCGACGAGGCCTACCTGGCCTTCAAGAAGCTCGATCTCGGCGACATCATCGGCGTCGAAGGCGCTTTGTTCAAATCCAAGAGCGGCGAGATCACCGTGCGCGTGGATAAATACAAGCTCGTCTCCAAGGCCCTG
>JAUPWC010000683.1 GCA_030916665.1 Verrucomicrobiota bacterium | reverse complement strand
GGTGGCCGCGAAGGCATCGAACTCTACGACGAAACGTCCGACCCCGGCGAATACCACGACCTCTCCCGCGATCCCGCTCACGCCCAGACCATGACCTCATTGCAGGCCCTTTTTGCCGAACTCCCGCGCTACCCCTGATGCCTCGTCCCTCCCCTCACCCCACGGAAAAACTCAAAGCATGAAACTCAAGCTGTTCCTCTCCGTCCTCGCCCTGGCCTCGACCGCGCTGGCGCAGGTCGAATACGTCGATCCCACCATCGGCAACGTCGGCATCCTCCTCGTGCCAACCCGGCCCACCGCGCACCTGCCCAATTCCATGATCCGGGTGCATCCGTTGCGTGACGATTTCCTCGACGACCAGATCAACGGTTTCCCGCTGACCATGATCTCCCATCGTCTCGGCGAGATTTTCACCCTGCAGGCCACGACGGGGGCCATCGACGCGAAGAGCTGGACCACCCCGATCACCTACGACCACGAAAAGCCGACGCCCTACCACTACTCCGTCTGGCTTGAGGAGCCGGCGCTCAAGCTGGAGTTCGCTCCGGGCGAACGCACCGGCCTATTCCGCTTCACCGCACGCGACCGGGCCCCCGTCGTCCTGCTCGCCACTCGCAAGGAAGGCGAAATGGCCGTCGCCGGCCCACAAAGCGTCACCGGCATCGAGCGCTTCCACGGCATGCAGGCCTACCTCTACGGCGAGTTCGACCAACCGATGACCGTGACCGCGAGCAGCGTGAAGGAAAACACGGGCCGCCTCGCCGCCTCGCCCGTGGCCGCCACGGCCCGGGCCGTCCAGTTCCGCTACGCGATCTCGTTCATCAGCCACGAGCAGGCCAGAAAGAACCTGGCCCGCGAAATGAAAACGTGGGACCTCGATGCCGTGGCCCGGACCGCGCGCACCCGCTGGAACGACACGCTGGGAAAAATCCAGGTGACCGGCGGCACCGACGCGCAGAAACGCACCTTCTACACCGCGCTCTACCGCTCCTATGAGCGCATGATCAATATCTCGGAAGATGGCCGCTACTACAGCGCTTATGATCACCAGGTCCACGAAGACCCCCGTCCCTTCTACGTGGATAATTGGATTTGGGATACCTACCTGGCCCTCGAGCCCCTGCACGCCATTCTCAACCCCAAGATGCAGGCCGACAAGATCGCCTCCTACGTCCGCATGTATCAGCAATCAGGATGGATGCCTTCGTTTGCCGTGCTCTACGGCGACCATCCCTGCATGACCGGCAACCACGCCTCGGCCTGGATCGCCGACTCTTGGGCCAAGGGCATTCGCGACTACGATGTGCAGGCCGCCTATGAAGGTCTGCGCAAGAACGCCCTCGAGGGAACGCTGCTGCCCTGGCGCAACGGGCCGCGCTCCAGCCTCGATGTCTTTCACGCAGCCAACGGCTTCATGCCCGCCATCCGCGCTGACGAGAAGGAAACTGTGCCCGAAGTGCACTCCTTCGAACGGCGGCAATCCGTTTCGGTCACGCTGGAGCACGCCTTTGCCGATTGGTGCCTGGCGCAACTCGCCCGCCAGATCGGCAAAAAGGACGATGCGGATATGCTCATGCAGCGGGGTGGGTGGTGGAAGAATGTCTACCGCGTCGACCAGGGCTTCATGTGGCCCAAGGACAAGAAGGGCAATTGGATCGAGCCTTTCGATCCGAAGTTCTCCGGAGGACAGGGCGGTCGCCTCTACTTCACCGAGAACAATGCCTACACCTACAATTGGCTCCCCCGCCACGATTTCGAGGGGCTCGTCGCCGCCATGGGTGGAGTGAAGGCTGCGGAGGCGAAACTGGACAACACCTTCCGCGACAGTCTCGGCCGCTCGAAATTCGAGTATTTCGCCACGTTCCCCGACTCCACCGGCCTGGTCGGCCAGTTCACCATGGCGAACGAACCCTCGTTCCACATCCCCTACCTCTACAATTATCTCGGCTCGCCCTGGAAAACCCAGAAGCGCATCCGCCAGCTCCTCGAGGCTTTCTATCCCGACCAGATTCACGGCATCCCGGGTGACGAGGATGGGGGCGGCATGAGCGCCTTCGTGGTCATGTCCATGATGGGCTTCTATCCCGTGACCTCGGGAGTGCCCGTCTATGTCCTCGGCAGCCCGGTGTTCGACCGGGTTGAGATAAAACTGCCCGAGGGCAAGACGTTCACTCTCACGGCCCGGAACACGTCGCGAGACCACAAATACATCGACTCCGTGAAGCTCAACAACCAGGCGCGCACGAAGATCTGGTTCACGCTCGATGAACTCACGCAGGGCGGCCGGCTCGACCTCGAAATGAGCACGAAACCCAACCAGGTGCTCGGCACCCGCGACGCGGATCTGCCGCCCTCGCGCCTGGCCCTCGATCCCGCCTCGATCAAGTAACCTCCACGCCCTTTCTCCATGGCCGCAACTCTACCCTCCACTCAGTCCACGCCCGGCGCCAACGGCAACGGCAGCGCCTCCCGCGGCGCCTTCGCCATCATGACGAGCCTCTTTTTCCTCTGGGGCTTCATGACGGTGTTCAACGACATCCTGATCCCGCGCTTCAAGGAGGCCTTCACGCTGGATTTCTTTCGCGCGATGCTCGTCCAGTTTGCGTTCTTCGGCGCCTATTTTGTCGGCGCGCTGATCTACTTCGTCGTATCGATGCTCAAGGGCGACCCCATCGCCCGCATCGGCTACAAGAACGGTGTCGTGCTGGGCCTGTTGATCTCCGCCTCGGGCAGCGCGCTGTTCTGGCCCGCCGCTTCGCTGTCCTCCTATCCGCTTTTTCTCTGCGCGCTCTTTGTCGTGGGTCTCGGTTTCGCCATGCTCCAGATCGCTGCGAATCCCTATGTGACGATCCTCGGGCCCGAGCGAACCGCCTCCAGCCGGTTGAATCTGGCCCAGGGCTTCAATTCCTTCGGCACCACCACGGGACCGCTGATCGGTGGGTATCTCATCTTCGAATACTTTGCCAAGACCGGCGCGCACGGGGCGGACTCGGTCAAGCTCCCCTACCTGGGCTTCTGCATCGTCTTCATCGTGCTGGCGGTGGTTTTCTTCTTCATCAAGCTGCCCCATATCGGCGAAGGCAAAATCGAGAAGGGCAGCGGCGCGCTCCGCTACCCGCACGTCAAACTCGGCATTCTGGCGATCTTCGCCTACGTCGGTGCCGAGGTGGCGGTGGGCAGTGCGATCATCAGTTATCTGGCTCTGCCGGAGATTGCGGGCCTCACCGAGATCGAGGCCAGCAAGTATGTGGCGATCTTCTGGGGCGGCCTGATGATCGGTCGCTTTATGGGCGCCGTTGAGCTCAGCGAGATTGCAAGGGTCCGCAAACACGTGCTCATGGTCGTCATCCCATTGGCGGCGTTTCTCTTTCTCTGGGCGGCCAAGAGTTGCCCGATCGACTACCTGCAGAGCCACTCCTTCGGCGACTTTGCCTCGTTCTGGAGTCAGCGGTTTCTCAGCGATTGGGCGGTTTTCCGAAACTACCTGCCCTTCATCGGCCTGTGCTGGGTGCTGTTCCGTTTGGGCAAGTCCCTGGCGGACCGCACGCTGACGATCTTCGCGCTGACCGCGGTGTGCCTACTTGGCATCGCCATTTTGGTCGGAGGCAAGCTCGCGTTATGGTGTGTCGTTGCGGTGGGTTTGTTCAGCTCCATCGGCTGGTCGAACACCTTCTCCCTCGCAATCGAGGGCATCGGCCATCACAAAAGCCAGGCCTCCTCACTCCTGGTGATGGCAATTTTGGGTGGAGCCATTTTGCCTCCGGTGCAGGGATGGGTGGCAGACCAGCTCAGCCTCCACGTTTCGTTCCTCATTCCTCTGCTCGGCTATGCCTACGTTGCCTTTTACGGGGCGATCGGCCACCGCGTCGGACGCAAAGAACTCTCCTCATGAGCAACACCCTATATCCTGACATTCAGTCGCTCGCCCCGGTCGTTGCCGGATTCAAGGCGGGTCTGCGCGCGGCCGCCCCGGAGCGGTTTTCCGGCCTGTGCGGGTTTGACGGTTTCATTGACACCTTTGTCCGCCTCCAATCGCCCCCTTCCATGGCTGAATTCGGCGCGAAAGTGGCGGCGGCCGCAGGGGTCGCCGCGTCCTATCCCGCCCGCCACCTCGGAGACAAATTCGGCGGCAACGGCCCGCTCTTTGCGGCCGCGCTCAACGACATTTTCGCCGGAAATATCGACGTGACCTATATCGGCGCCTTAGGGCATCCGGAGGTTTTGCCGATCTTCCAGGCCGCGCTCGGGGCCAAGACCAGGAAACTCTACACGCTGGGGCGGGCCGCCCAAACCACCTGCCTGGAATACACCGACGGCAAGGTCATGCTGAACGACATGTCGGCGTGCGCCGAAGTCACCTGGGAGAGCCTGCTCTCCTGCATCGGGGCGGACGCCCTGGATGCGGAACTGAAGTCGGCCCGTTTCATCAGCGCCGTCAACTGGGGCAAGCTGCCGCATGCCGGCGTCATCTGGAGCAATCTGGCGACCCGCCTAGGGTCGCTGGGTGTGGCCCCCAAGAAGGTCCTCTATTTCATGGATCTGGCTGAGTTCGAAAGCCGTCCGTTCGCGGACCGCGAGGAACTGCTTGGCCGCCTCGGACCGATCACGCGCCAGTGCGAAACGATCCTGAGCTTCAACCTCAAGGAAGCCTGGCAGATGGCCGAGGTTTTCGGCGGCGCCTATCAGGGCCACAAGGACGCCGCCACTGTGGCCGAGTTGACCGCCTACCTGCGATCGCACATCGACGTGGACCGGGTCATCGTGCACCCGAACAATGGCGCCGCCTGCGCCAGCGCCCAGGGCACAGTGTATGTGCCGGGTCCCTACTGCGCCGATCCGCTGATCTCGACCGGCGCAGGGGACAACTTCGGCGCCGGCTGTGTGGCCGCCGCCCTCCGGGGCGCCGACGACACGGGCATCGTGCTGGCCGGCAACTGCGCCAGTGGCCACTTCATCCGTTCAGGACGTTCTGCCTCGTTCGTGGACATGTGCCGGCTGCTCGATGCCTGGGCCGCGGGTACCCTCTCAGACCGTCTTTAGTCAGAACCCTTCTAGGGCTCACCTCTACCCAGCATGCTAACCTTCACATCATGCCATTCTGCTGCGAAGGCCACGGAGCGGATTTTCTCAAGTTTCGCCGTGATCTGCGGAGTCTTCGCCACGTCAATGCGTCGCCTCCTTTTCCCGGGTCTGGCGCTTGCCGGCACCGCCCTTGTTGCCGAGGTCGTGCCTGTTCCCACCGCCATCGTCCCCGAACGCATCGCCGGCGCCAAGCCGCGCAACGTCGTTTTCATTCTCTCAGACGATCATCGCTACGACGCCATGAGTTTCCTGGGGCATCAATTCGCCCTGACCCCCGTCATGGACTCGATGGCAAAAAACGGAACCCACCTGAAGAACGCGCTCGTGACGACCGCCCTGTGTTCCCCCAGTCGTGCGTCCATCCTCACCGGACTTTATACGTTTCGGCATCGTGTGATTGACAACAACCGCGCGATCCCGCCGGGCACCGTGTACTTTCCGCAGTATTTGCAAAAGGCCGGTTACGCTACCGCCTTCATCGGCAAATGGCACATGGGCGGCGAGAGCGACGAGCCCCAGCCCGGCTGGGATCGGTGGGTCAGCTTCCGCGGGCAAGGTGAATACCTCGCGCCCAACCCAAACTATACCCTCAACGTGGACGGCAAGCGCGTGCCGCAGAGAGGATACATCACCACGGAACTGACCGATTACGCCATCGACTGGCTGAAGCAGCAGAATCCGGCCGAAAAGCCCTTCTTCCTCTACCTGTCACACAAGGCCGTGCACGCCAACTTCACGCCCGAGCCCAAATACGAGGGCAGATTCAAGGAACTGCCCTTCCACCGCCCGGCGTCCGAGGCGAGCACTGCGGCCAACCGGCTCAAACCCCGCTGGCTGCGGGACCAGCGCAATTCCTGGCACGGCGTGGATTTCCCCTACCACAGTGAGCTGGACATCGAAAACTACTACAAACGCTACTGCGAAACCCTCTCTTCCGTGGACGATAGCATCGGCCGCGTCCTGCAACAGCTGAAGGACATGGGCGTCTATGAAGACACGCTCGTCATTTACATGGGCGACAACGGTTTCATGTTTGGCGAGCACGGGCTGATCGACAAGCGGGTGGCCTACGAACCCTCGATCCGCGTGCCCCTGCTCATGCAGTGCCCCGCGCTCATCAAAGGCGGCACCGTCGTGGACGAGATGGTCGCCAATATCGACATTGCGCCGACGGTCATGGAGGCGATGGGTCTGCAAAGGCCCGCGCACATGGACGGGCAGAGCATTCTCCCGCTGGCCGAGGGCAAGACCGTTCCGTGGCGCAAAGACTTTCTCTACGTTTACTACTGGGAGAAAAACTTCCCACAGACGCCCACGGTCTTCTCGCTGCGCGGCGACCGCTACAAATACATCACCTATTACGGTCTGTGGGATGCCGACGAACTCTACGACCTGCAGAGCGATCCCGACGAAACCCGCAATCTCCTTTATGATCCGCAGTTTCGCCCGCTGGCCCAGGAGATGGAAAACCAGCTCTACGCCAAGATGCAGCTCCTGGGCGGGATGGAGATCCCGCTCAATCAGCCGGCCGGCGGAATAAACAACAAGCGTCTACGCGGTCGCGGCGGTGACCAAGCATCGGACTTCCCGCTGCCCGCGGTGGTGGATCAACCGATCAACAAGAACGCCAATTGATCCGAAACACCAACCCAGTCCCCCGTCGCACCGCCCTTGCCGGCTGCGGTTTATCTCATCCGACATGAAACTCATCTCTTTCGCCTCACTTGGTGCAGTGCTTGCCGTGGCTGGAGTAAATCAGTCTCCGGCTGTTGATGCGGACGACATCTTGCAGCAGGTCGATCCATTCATCGGCACGGGGTTTCACGGCCACACCTTCCCCGGGGCGACCACGCCGTTTGGCATGGTACAGCTCAGCCCGGATACCCGCACGAGCGGCTGGGATGCCTGCGGCGGATACTACGATGCTGACGCAGAAATCTTGGGCTTCAGCCACACGCATCTCAGTGGCACGGGCATCGGTGACTATGGTGATGTGCTCCTGATGCCCTTCACGGGCGACATCAGCATCGGCTCGGGCACGCCCCAGAAACCGGAGTACGGGTATCGGTCCGCCTTCGACAAAAAGAAGCAGTTCGCCACGCCGGGCTATTACCGCGTCCTGCTCGACCGCTTTCAGGTCCAAGCGGAGCTGTCAGCGACGCCGCGCGTGGGTCTGCACCGCTATACTTTCCCGCCGGCCGCGAAGGCGGGCATGGTCATCGACCTGAAGCACAGTATCCAGAATCGTGAGATCCTGGCAGCGGAGATCGAAGTCCTCAACGAGCGTGAGATCGCCGGGTGGCGGCATGTGCGTGGCTGGGCGCAAAACCGCTGGATCTATTTTCACGCGGAGTTTTCCAGGCCGTTCACCGCCGAGCTTTTTGTCGCGGACAGCCTGCAGCCGGGAAAGGCCTCCGTCACCGGACAGAACGTCAAGGCCCGGCTCAACTTTGCCACGAACGAGTCCGACACCGTGCTGGTCAAAATCGGTCTCAGCCACGTCGATCGCGACGGCGCGAAGAAGAATCTGCGCGCGGAAGCGCCCGGCTGGGACTTCGACGGTGCCGTGAAGCAAGCCGCAGCGCTCTGGACCAAGCATCTCACGCAGATTCAGGTGCAAGGCGGCACGGACGAGCAGCGGACGGTCTTCACCACCGCGCTCTACCACACCGCCATCTGTCCCAATGTGGCCAGCGATGTGGACGGCCGCTACCGCGGCATGGACCAGAAGAACCACCAAGACACCGGCTACACTAACTACACGGTCTTTTCCCTCTGGGATACCTTTCGCGCCCAGCACCCGCTCTACACAATCCTCAACCCCGAGCTGGACCAGGCTTGGATTCGCTCCCTGCTCCGCAAACATGACGAGGGCGGCATCCTTCCGATGTGGGAATTGGCCTCCAACTACACGGGCTGCATGATCGGCTACCACGCCGTGCCGGTGATCGTGGACGCCTACGTCAAGGGGCTGCGCGACTACGATCTAGACAAGGCGATGGAGGCGGTCGTGTTTGCGTCGCGGTATGACGACCAGAAGCCGATTCCCTACAACTCGGACGATACCCGAGCGCGGCTCATGCCGAAGGCCAAGCTCTACAACGCGACCAAGGGCCATATTCCGGCCGATCTCGAAACCCGATCCATCTCCAAGGCGCTGGAGTTTGCCTACAATGACTGGACCATCGCCACGTTGGCCCGAGCTCTGGGCCGCGAGGAAACGGCCGCGGAGTATATCGGGCGCGCGGGCTATTACCGCAAGTATTTCGACCCCGCCACCGGCTTCATGCGGGCGAAGAATTCTGACGGCACCTGGGTGACGCCCTTTACCCCCACCGACACCGACGCCCGCGTCCTCGGCTATGTGGAAGGCAACGCCTGGCAATGGACCTGGTTTGTGCCGCACGATGTTCCGGGTCTGATGAACCTATTCGGCGGACGGGAGCCCTTCGCGGCAAAACTGAATGCCTTGTTCACAACCGACTCCCGCCTCACGGGTGCACACATCTCCAGCGACGTCACTGGGCTGATCGGCCAATACGCCCACGGCAACGAGCCGAGTCACCACACCGCCTATTTGTTCAACTGGGCGGAGCAGCCCTGGCGCACCGCGGACATCGTCCACCAGATCATGACCGAGTTTTACCTCGCCACCCCCGCTGGCCTGATTGGCAACGAAGACGCCGGCCAGATGTCCGCGTGGTTCGTGCTGAGTGCGCTGGGCATCTATCAGGTGGCGCCGGGCGACCCTAATTTCTCACTCGGCCGTCCGCTGTTTGACGAAGCCCGAGTGACGTTGCCGAACGGAAAGTTCTTTGTCGTGCGCATGAAAAACGGGACCGCGAATCACCCCTATGTCCAGCGTGTAACCCTCAATGGAGAGCAATTGAAGACGCCCTTCGTCACCTATGTCGACATCATGGCCGGCAAGGAACTGGTGTTTGAGATGGGCGCCGAAAAGAAAGTCTTCTGGAACTTACCCTAAAATGAAACTGACCGCCCTCCTTTCATCCCTTCTCCTCACCTGCACCGGCCTGCTGCACGCCGGTGCGCCTGATTCGGCGGAACGTCCCAACGTCGTCATCATCCTCGCCGACGATCTCGGTTACGGCGACCTCGGCTGTTACGGGCACCCGACCGTGAAAACGCCAAACCTCGACCGGCTGGCCGCCACCGGTGCACGTTTCACGCAGTTTAATTGTCCGGCCCCCTATTGCGCGCCCACCCGGGCATCGCTGCTCACGGGACGCTATCCATTCCGCCATGGCCTGACGGGCAACCCGGCTCCCGACGGGCAGCGCGCCGAGGAAGACAGCCTCCATCTGCCCACCGGCGAAATCACCCTGGCCCAGCTCTTCCAGCAGGCAGGCTACGCCACGGGGATGGTGGGCAAGTGGCATCTTGGCCACGCGCGCCCGGAGTGGCTTCCCACCCGGCGCGGGTTCGATGAATACCTCGGCATTTTGTATTCCAACGACATGCGCCCCGTGCAATTGGTCGAGAGCGAGCAGCCCATTGAATATCCGCTTGTGCAGGCCAACCTCACCCAGCGCTACACCGCCCGCGCGATCAACTTCATCAAACGCAACCAGTCGCGGGGGTTCTTCCTCTACCTCGCGCACGCGATGCCCCACAAACCCCTCGCCGCGTCCGAGGCATTCTACCGGAAGTCCGGAACCGGTCTATACGGCGATGTGATGACCGAACTCGACTGGAGCGTCGGCGAGGTTATGAAGACCCTCCGCGAACTCGGCCTCGAGGAGAAAACCCTCGTAATCTTCGCCGGCGACAACGGCCCCTTTTATGGCGGGAGCACGGGCGGGTTACGCGGCATGAAGGCCAGTTCCTACGAGGGCGGCTACCGCACACCCTGCCTTGCCCGCTGGCCGGGGAAAATCCCCGCTGGCCACACCAACCGCTCCCCCGCCGTCATGATGGACCTCTTCACCACCACCCTGAATGCCGCGGGCATCGCGCCGCCGGCGGACCGCGTCATCGACGGACGCGACCTCATGCCCCAGTTGACCTCTGACGCCGCCAGTCCCCACAAAGTGATCCTCGGTCAGCTCGGGCCACGCGTTGCCACCATCCGTGACGCCCGCTGGAAATTGCACGTGCTCCCGGCCTCGGATCAGCGCAGCCGAAGGGCGCCGCCCGGCGAACGCTGGCTCGACCCGCGCGGTCCTGACGGCGTCACTATTCTGGCTCCCGCCGAACAATATTCGCCGGACCATTATCCCGGCCTCACCAACGGCGACGCCCCGGCCCCCATGCAACTCTTCGACTTGGAGTCTGATCCCGGCGAGCAACACGATGTGGCCGCCGCGCATCCGGAAATCGTGGTCCGACTGCGCCAGCACTACGAAAACCTCATGCAGGCTGCGGCTGAGTCCCCTGCCCCGCCCCCTTCCTGAATTCTGCACCCAAACCCTCCTCCTTTTCCGCATGACCACCCTTTCCCTACCGCGGCTGCTAGCCGCCAGCACGCTACTCGCGGTGCTGTTCACCAGCTGCGCCGGACCGGGCACCAAGCCTGTCAACTCGTCCTCCCTGACGGGCAAGGTCATGGTCGGTTACCAAGGCTGGTTCAACGCCGAGGGCGATGGCTCCGGCCGGGGTTACAACCACTGGACTCGTGACGGCAAACAGCCGTCGCCGGACAACGTGCGGGTCGACCTCTGGCCCGATCTCGGTGAGTTTCCTGCCTCCGAGCGTTTTCCAACCAAGCTGCGGCATGCCGATGGCACGCCCGCGGAAGTATTCAGCTCCTATCGCCGCCCCACCGTGGTCCGGCACTTTGCCTGGATGGCAGAGCACGGCATCGACGGAGTCTTTCTACAGCGCTTCATCAGCTCACTGCCCCGGGGCACCTCCCTCGCCGCCAATAACGCCGTGCTCGCGAACGTCCGGGAGGGCGCGCGCGCCCACGGGCGCGTTTACGCCCTCATGTATGACCTCAGCGGCCTCCGCCCCGGGCAGGCAGATGCCCTGATCGACGATTGGAAAAAACTGCTCCAAACCACCCACCTGACCCGCGATCCGCACTACCTGCACCACCGGGGCAAACCCCTTTTGGCTCTGTGGGGTTGTGGTTTCCTCGATCACGACAAACCCCGGCCCACCCTCGAGGATTGGCGCAAGATTCTCACGTTTCTGAAGGAGGACAAGACCAGCGGCGGCCTCGCCATCATGCTCGGCGTGCCCAGCCAGTGGCGCACGTTGACCCGCGACTCGGTGCCAGATCCCATGTTGCATGAACTCATCGCCCTGGCCGATGTGGTCTCCCCTTGGACCCCGGGCCGCTATCGCACGCCGGAGGCCGCGACCACCCACGCAGCCACCGTGTGGCAACCGGACATCGCCTGGCTCCGCGAGCGCCAGATCGACTTTCTCCCCGTCGCCTTTCCCGGTTTCAGCTGGCACAACATGAAGGACGCTCCACTCGATGACATTCCCCGGCTGCAAGGCCGGTTCTTCTGGTCGCAGATCGCTGCCGCCAAAGACGCCGGCGCCAGCATGCTGTATGTCGCCATGTTCGACGAGGTCGATGAAGGCACCGCGATTTTCAAGGTGACCAACACGCCGCCAGTCGGCAATGGCGCCAAGTTCGTCACCTACGAGGGTCTGCGAAGCGATCACTACCTTCGTCTGACCGGACTCGCCGGCAAGGTCATCCGGGGCGAACTCCCCCCCACCGCCGAACCACCCCTGCCTGTCACCACCGCCACCACTCCATGAGACCTTATCTGCTACTGTTTGCCGGCCTTACCGCCCTATGCTGCGGAGACCCCGCCACGACGTCGGCGGGCAAGCTCAACGTTCTGCTCATCACGATCGACGATCTGCGCGACACTCTCGGCTGCTACGGCAATCCCGCCGTGCTGACCCCCCACATCAATCGGCTCGCCGCCCGCGCGGTCCGTTTCGACCGCGCCTACGTGCAATACCCCGTCTGCAATGCCAGCCGCAGTTCGTTCCTCACCGGCCTGCGGCCCGACCAAACCGGCGTCACCGACAACCACACGATTCTTCGGGAACGCCTGCCGGAGGTCGTCACGCTGCCCCAGTTGCTGAAGAACGACGGTCGCCACTCGACCGCATTCGGCAAGATTCTCCATCTGGGCGGCGGACGCGACGAGGCCTTGCGTGCGCAGTGGGCTGATCTGCCGCTGTCCTGGCACACCGCCCGGCCGTATGAGGCCACTCCGCGTGGCAGGATCAAGCTGGCCGGCCGCGATCTCTCGAACGGAAAATTGTCTTGGTGTCACTGGGGCGCCATGGACGGTGACGACGACGACCAGCCCGACGGACAGATCGCCCGCGCGGTCATCGAGGAAATTGAGCGGTGCGGCGACCGGCCGTGGGTCATCGGTGCCGGCTTCATGAAACCGCATGATCCTTTTCTCGCCCCGAAGAAATATTTCGATCTCTACCCCGAAGGCTCGCTCCGCCTGACGCGCCCGCCCGGCGACCAAACGCCCGCACCGCCGCTGGCCGTCGGGTTCGGAGGGCTCGGTGCCGCGTTTGCCCAATTTGCCGACCGCGACCGGGAGGAGTTTCTGCGCGCCTACTATGCTTGCACCACCTATGTGGACGCCCAGGTCGGGCGCGTGCTCGCCACGCTCGACCGGCTCAACCTCTGGGAGAACACCATCGTGATCCTGCTCGGCGACCACGGCTATCATCTGGGCGAGCGCGACTGGTGGAACAAGGACACGCTGTTTGAGCGCACCTGCCGGGCACCGCTGCTCATCGCCGCACCCGGGATCAAACCCGGTGTCGCCCGCGGGCTGGTGGAGTTCATCGATCTCTATCCCACGGTCGCCGAGCTCTGCCGGCTCACCCCGCCGCCGAATCTTGCGGGTCAGAGCCTGCTCCCGCTCCTGCGCGACCCGAACGGCGCGGGCAAACCCGCCGCCATCACGATCGTGGTCCGCGGCCGTTCGCGCGGGGAGTCCATCCGCACCGACCAGTGGCGCTTCACCCGCTGGAGCGACGGAACCAGCGAACTCTACGATCACACTCTTGACCCCGAGGAGGACCATAATGTCGCTGCGGCGCATCCGGACCTCATCCGTGATCTGAGCGACCGGCTCTCGGCGGCGCTCGCCGCCACTGGTCCCGGCCGCTCTTCTCCCGGCCCATGACTTACGGTCCCACCCGCGGCCGCTCTGGACTCCCGAAACC
>JAUPWC010000682.1 GCA_030916665.1 Verrucomicrobiota bacterium | reverse complement strand
TTCTCGACGAGGGCGACCTTGAGGCCGAGCTGCGCCGCGCGAAACGCGCAGACGTAGCCGCCGGGGCCGGCGCCTATCACGATTACGTCAAAGGATTCGGAGGACATGGAGGGAGTTGAAGTTGGAAGTTGAAGTTGAAGGGACGGCGGATCGCGTGCGGAACTTAAACTTCAACTTGAGGCTTAAACTGCCTCATCGGCGCTCAGGCGCCGATGAGGAGGCGCGCGGGATCCTCGATGGCCTGTTTCACCTTCACGAGGAAGGTCACGGCTTCCTTGCCGTCCACGAGGCGGTGGTCGTAGCTCAGGGCGAGATACATCATCGGGCGGATGACGACCTGGCCGTTGAGGGCGATGGGGCGCTCGTTGATGGCGTGGAGGCCGAGGATGGCGCTCTGCGGGGCGTTGAGGATCGGCGTGGAGAGCATCGAACCGAAAATCCCGCCGTTGGTGATCGTGAAGACGCCGCCGCTGAGGTCGTCGAGGCCGATCTTGCCGTCGCGGGCCTTCTTGGCGGTCTCGGCGATGGCCTTCTCGATGCCGGCCATGTCGAGCGTGTCGCAGCCGCGGATGACGGGGACCATGAGTCCCTTGTCCGTCGAGACGGCCATGCTGATGTCGTAGTAGTGGTTCTGGACGACGGTGTCGCCGTCGATGGTGGCGTTGACGCCGGGCACCTCGCGGAGCGCGTGGACGACGGCCTTGGTGAAGAAGCTCATGAAACCGAGCTTCACACCGTGCTTCTTCACGAAGTCGTCCTGATATTTTTTGCGCAGCTCCATGACTGCGGACATGTCCACCTCGTTGAACGTGGTGAGCATGGCGGCCTCGTGCTGGGCGGAGACCAGGCGCTAGGCGATGGTCAGGCGCAGCTAGGACATCTTGGTGCGGGTCTGGCGCTTGTCGGCAGCTAAAGCCGGGCTCGGTGAGCCCGGTCCGGGGCCAGCGGCCCCGGCTACAGGAGCCGGCGTCGCCGGGGCGGCGAACGGCGGCTTGCTGACGGAGGCGGCGAGCATGTCGCCCTTGGTGACGCGGCCGCCCTTGCCGGTGCCGGTGACGGAGGCCGGATCGATGCCGGTCTCGGCGGCGAGGCGGCGGACCGCCGGGGAGGCTACGGCTTCCGCCGTGACTGGGCCCGGTGAGCCCGGTCCGGGGCCAGCGGCCCCGGCTACAGGGGATGTCGCGGTTTCGTCGATCGTG
Organism: Verrucomicrobiota bacterium; assembly: GCA_030916665.1. Classification (GTDB taxonomy): domain Bacteria; phylum Verrucomicrobiota; class Verrucomicrobiia; order Opitutales; family Opitutaceae; genus Lacunisphaera. The sequence continues at coordinate 2,482 of JAUPWC010000682.1, read as the reverse complement.
GCGACGACTTCGCCGATCTTCACGTCGGTGCCGGCGGCGACCTTGATGGTCAGCTTGCCGGCGGTCTCGGCGGTGCCCTCGGAGGTGATCTTGTCCGTCTCCAGTTCGAAGAGCGGCTGGTCTTTCTTGACGATGGTGCCATCGGCGACGTGCCACTTGGCGAGCACGCCGGAGGTGATGGATTCGCCCATCGGGGGGATTTTGACGTCAATGGCCATGGGAGGAGGAAGGAGTGAGTAGTGGGTAGCGAGTAGTGAGTAGAGCTGGTAGCGGAGTGGGCGGTGGAGGGCGATGCTCGCTACCCACTACCCGCTACTTCTGCATCAGAGCGTGAAGGCGTGGCGGAGGAAGGTCGCGAGCTGCTGGCGGTGGAGGGCGAGCAGACCCACGGCGGGCGAGGCGGCGGCATCGCGGCCCGCATAGACGGGCTTGCGGCCGAAGATCTCCTCGAGCTGCGGGGCGATGAAGGTCCACGCGCCCATGTTCTGCGGTTCCTCCTGGCACCAGACGAGACGGGCGTCGCGACCGTAGGCGTCGGCGAGCTCGGCAAGACGGTCGCGGTGCAGCGGGTAGAGCTGCTCGACGCGGAGGATGGCGGTGTTGGGCACCTGGTTCTTCTCCCGGTAGTCGAGGAGGTCGTAATAGACCTTGCCCGAGCAGAGGATCACGCGGTCGCACTTCTCGGACTCGATCGGATCGTCGATGATCTCCTGGAAGGAGCCCGTGGTGAAATCCTCCAGCTTGGAGACGGCGCCCGGGTGGCGGAGGAGGGACTTGGGCGACATCGCGACGAGCGGTTTCTTGAAGTCACGCTTCATCTGGCGGCGCAGGGCGTGGAAGAGCTGCGCAGGCGTGGTGAGGTTCGCGACCTGGATGTTGTTCTCGGCGCAGAGCTGGAGAAAGCGCTCGAGACGGGCCGAGGAGTGTTCGGGGCCCTGGCCCTCGTAGCCGTGGGGCAGGAGGAGCGTGATGCCGCTGTTGCGCTGCCACTTCGATTCGCCGCTGGTGATGAACTGGTCGATCACGACCTGCGCGCCGTTGGCGAAGTCGCCGAACTGCGCCTCCCAGATGCAGAGCATGTCGGGGTAGTCGAGCGAGTAGCCGTAGTCGAAGCCGAGCACGGCGGCCTCGGAGAGGAGCGAGTTGTAAACGCAGAACTTGCCCTGTTTGTCGGGCAGGATGTTGTTCAACGGCGTGTATTTTTCGCCGCTCTCGGTGTCGTTGAACACCGCGTGGCGGTGGGTGAACGTGCCGCGCTCGCAGTCCTGGCCGCTGAGGCGCACCGGCGTGCCGTCGAGCAGGAGCGTGCCGAAGGCGAGCGCCTCGCCCATGCCCCAGTCGTAGGGGCCGCCGTGCTTGTGCGCCTCGGCGCGGGCCTCGGTGAAGCGCTTGATCTTGGAGTGGACCCTGAAGCCCTCGGGCACGGTGGTCAGTGCGCGCACGACCTGGTCGAGCGTGGCGGCGTCCACGGCGGTGTTCACCGGCGTGTGCTTGAAGGCGGGCTGGAAGACGGCGTTGGAGCCCTTGAAGGCGGCGGCGCCGGGGCCTGCGGTGACGGCGGCGGCCTTGCGCTTCTCGGCCTTGGCGGCTTCGCGGGTCTTGGCCTTGGCCAGGTTTTCGTCGAGCGCGGCGGAATACTCGGCCTTGATCTCCTCGCCCTCGGACTCGGAGATCGTGCCGGCCTCGACGAGCTGGCGCGTGTAGAGCGCGGACACCTGCTTGTGCGCGGCGATCTTGCGGTAGAGCATCGGTTGCGTGAACGAGGGCTCGTCGGTCTCGTTGTGGCCGTGCTTGCGGTAGCAATACATGTCCACGAACACGTCGCGCTTGAACTGCACGCGGAAGTCCACGGCGATCTGGGAAACCATGCACACGGCCTCGGGGTCGTCGCCGTTGACGTGGAAGATCGGGGCCTCGACGAGCTTGGCGATGTCGGTGCAGTAACGGGTCGAGCGGGAGTCGCGCGGGTCGGTGGTGAAGCCGATCTGGTTGTTGATGACGAAATGCAGGGTGCCGCCCGTGCGGTAGCCGGGGAGCTGCGAGAAGTTGAGCGTCTCGGCCACGATGCCCTGGCCGGCCACGGCGGCGTCGCCGTGGATGAGCAGCGGCATGACCTTGCGGCGTTCCTTGGCGTCGCCGCGGATGCGTTGGCGGGCGCGGGCCTTGCCCTCGACGACGGGGTTGACGATCTCGAGGTGCGAAGGGTTGGCGGCGAGGCGGACCTCGACCTTCTTGCCGGACGTGGTCGTGAGGATGGACTCGTAGCCGAGGTGGTATTTCACGTCGCCGTCGCCGGCGACGGTATCGGGGATGTAGTTCTCGGAGAACTGCTCGAAGAGGAGGTCGAAGGACTTGCGCATGACGCTGCACAGGACGTTGAGGCGGCCGCGGTGGGCCATGCCCATGACGATCTCCTCGACGCCGTGGCCGGGGCAGTGGTCGATGACGGCGTCGAGCGCCGCGATGATCGTCTCGCCGCCCT
>JAUPWC010000681.1 GCA_030916665.1 Verrucomicrobiota bacterium | reverse complement strand
TCATCGGTGGAACCGAACGGGAAATTTTCCGCCGCGAACTGGATCCCGTGGGACGGCCAGAGGACCGGGGGAAATTGAAGCTGGTCATTCCCTACGAGCCGGCATCCGGCGAGTTCCTGCGGTTCTCGGCCCGCCCGCGCCAAGGCGCGGCCTACGACTGGCTCTACTGGTCGCGGATCGAGGTGAAGTAAGCTCAGGCTGGCCGAAGACCGGCGGTCACCGCGGCGGCGAGAGCGAGGTGACGGGGCATGACAGCCGGGACGGCGAAAACGTTCTCGGCGCGGGCGCGGGCGCGGGCGGCGAGGGAGCGGCCGATGGCGGGGGCCGCCAGCAAACGCGCGAGTCCGTCGCACCACGCGACGGTGTCTCCCGGGGGCAGCAGCGCGGCCTCCAGGCCGTCGCGCACCAGCTCGGGAATGCCATGCACGGCGGAGGCAAGGATCGGCACGCGGCAGGCCATCGCCTCGAAAACGACCCGCGGAGAGGATTCTTCGTAGCTGGAACAGACGAACACATCCGCCGCGAGGTAGTAGCGCAGGTAGTCGGTGGACTCCGGGTGGACGAGTAGGTTGGGAAGTGCCAATTCGGCGAGCGCGTTGCCCAGCATCGTGTCGAAGGGCGTGTCGCGACCGCCGAGCAAAATGAAGCGGGTGCGGGCGGTGAGTTCCGGGTGCCGCCGTCCCAGCAGGTCCACGGAGCGCGCGAAGGTGTGCTGGCCCTTGCGGTCGGAGACGGTGCCGATGTTGCAGACCAACTGTTCGCCGGGCTGAACGCCGAGCGCCCGGCGCAGGGCGTCGCGATCCTGCGTCGCGATCCAACGGTCGAGTCCGGCGACGTCCACCCAGCCGGGAGTGAAATGGTGCCGCTCGGGCCGGCCGTAGGCGAGGTGGCAGCTCCGCGTCAAGGCGGTGGTGAAGGAGACGGCATCGGCGAGGGCGAAGGCCTGCTCGGCGAGGGCGACGACCGCAGGAGGGACGCGCGTGCCGTAGAAGACCGTCGGCGTGGTGCTCTCGTGGACGTAGAAGAGCACGGGACGTTGCGCGGCCTTGGCGGCATGGACGGCCCAGAAGGTCGTGAAGCTGTTGGCGATCACGAGGTCGGCGGAGGCCCAGTCGGCGGCGCGCGCGAGGGCGGCGACGGCGTTCGCCGCTGCCTCGGTAGACGTGGCGCCCATGATCGCGGCGCAATCGAGCACCTGCACGCGGGCGCCAAGCCGTTCGAATTCCGGACGCAACGGTCCGTCCTCGGCGCTGACGACCTCAAGGCTCGCGCCGGCGTCGGCGAGTGTCCGGCCGAGTTCGAGCAGGAAGCGTGGCGCGCCCTGCAGGCTCAGGCCGTGCGTGGCGAGCAGCACGCGCCTGGGCAGAGGATGGGTCGGTCGCGGGGGCGATTCCTGCAAACGCGCGGGCGCGGCGGGGCGTTGGCGGGAGCTGTGCTCGTATTCGGCGCGGAGAGCGGTGAGATAGCGATCCAACTCAGCGTCGCGGGCCACAGGCAGCCCGTGTTCGCCCAAGGCCGCGTCCCACGCGGCGAGCGCTTCGTCGAAGGAAAACGCGCGGTTCGTCGCGGCGGGTTTCTCGTCTTCCTGCGTGTGCAGGCGGGTGCGCACGACCGGGCCGAGGTGCAGGCTGCCGTCCTCGAGTTCGGCATAGAGGCGCAGGCTGACCGGATTCGGCAACTGGGCCGGCACGTCCACGAGGCCGATGAAACCGCAGGCCCGGGCGTTGGCATGCTGGGCGTAATGCGCGGCCGGACCGGGCGAGGGGCGGTGGATGTCCAGCGGTTGCCACGATTGGAGGTCCACGGTGGCGAGGATGCGGCGCGTGCGGAGCTGCGGATGAAACAGATGGCCGAAAGCCGGGATGCGTCCGAAGCGGCAGCAGCAGACCGACGCGGGTTCGTCCACGAAACCCAGCAGTGGTGCCGGGGCGTCGCGCAGGACGCGCGGGGCGGGCAATTCGCCGGCGAGACGGTGGGCGAGCGTCGCCAGCGATTGCTCCGGATGGTTGGCGGCGGCGTGCAGCAGGCGGCACAGGCCGTGACCGTGGTCGATCCAGCGCAGCTGCCCGCCGGGCACGGCGAAATCGACCGGGGGTTGGGCATGCGCAACGTTGTAGGTGACGGTTTGAAACGCGCGCCAGCGTCCGTCGATCTCCAACACCTCAAGCACAATCTCGACCGGACCCGGTTCGAGCCACACGTTCACATAGAACTCGGCAAGAGCGACAGGACGGCCGGTGTTGAAATGCGCTGCGAGGTCGGGCCGCGGCAGCCCATGCACGCCGGCGAAGATTCGGGAGCCGATGCGCGCACGGACCTCGCAGAACACGCCGCCCGCCTTCGGCCAGACCCAGCCGCGCAGGGCGTGCCGGCCCTGCGGCAGGCTCGCGCCCGGGGCGGGGGACTCGAGGTGGCTGTGGCTGAAGGAGCTTTCCGACATCGCGGGATCAGGAGGATCGAAGCGAGACGACGACGCGAATCAGTTCTTCGTGTTCGGGCAGCCGGGTGGCGGCGTCGGAGAGGAGGGAGATGCGCTCCCGGGCCCGCTCCGCCCGCGTGCGGTCCCCGCCGAGGTGGGCGTCGAGCGCCGCGTGCATGGCGGCGGCGAGATTCCGGGCGTCGTCGGGGGGCACTAGCCAGGCTTCGTCCGGGCCCACGAGTTCGGGGATGCCGTCAACGTCGGTGGTGACGAGCGGCCGGCCGAAGGCGGCGGCTTCCATGACGACGCGCGGCAGCGCCTCCTCCAGACTGGAACACACGCAGATGTCCGCCGCCTGGTAATAGCGGTAGGGGGCGCTGGACGACGCGATGAGCTGCACGTCGGCCAGCGGACGCGAGGCGACGGTGTGGCGGAGCAAATCGACGTAGGGATCGGTGCCGAGCTTTGCGCCGACGATGAGAAACACGCAGCGCGCCGGGAGCGTGCGCTGCTGGAGCAGCGCGATGGCTTCGAGGAAGACGTGCTGGCCCTTGCGCGGCTGAACGGCGCCGATGTTCGCGAAGACGACGGCGTCTTGCGGCAGGCCGAGTTCGCGCCGGAGCGTCGCGCGATCGTGGGCCGCGGCGTAGGCGCTGATGCGGGCGAGGTCGATCCAACCGGGTGTGACGCGAAAATTGCCCCGTTCGCCCAGCGCGGCAAAGGCCTGCTGCGAGGCGTGCGCGAGGAAGTTGGTGCGGGTCGCCAGCCGGAAGGCCTGTTCGACCCGCGCGAGGGCCGGGCTCGCCAATTGCAGGGCGAAGAAACGCCGGGGACCGACGCTCTCGTGGATCGTGAAGACGGAGGGTTTGCGCAGGTGCTGCGCGACATGCACGGCCCAGAAGGCGACCATGGTGTTGGCGACGATCACATCTGCGCCGGTCCAAGCCGGGTCCTGCGCCAGTCGCGCGAGCGCCGCGGCAAACGCCTCATCGTCGATCGCGGCCAGGACGGGGCGGACATCAACCAAACCGACCGCGCAGCCGGCCTCGACAAAACGGTCGCGGAGCGGTCCTTCGACCGGGGAGACAACCCGCACCTTCCAACCCGGAATGGCCGCGAGGTGGCGGGCATATTCGACGAGAAAGAGCGGCGCGCCCTCGAAGTTGAGATTGTGGGTCACCAGCGTGACGTGGAGCTGCGCGGGGCTGGGCGGCGATGCGGGATCTGTGAGCCCGGGCGGCGCGTGCGCGGCCGGGGCGGCGGTGCGGTATTCCTCG
>JAUPWC010000680.1 GCA_030916665.1 Verrucomicrobiota bacterium | reverse complement strand
TGGGTCTATCTTGTTGCGGACGTTGCGGGTATTGACGTTGGCCAGCGCCGTCTCCTTGGAGATTTTCTTCTGGGCATGGAGCTCGGCGACGACGTTCTCCATGATGCACATGCCCTCCTTGACCCCGGTCTCCATGACGTTGCGCAGGCCGGCGGTCTTGCCCTCGCGGATGAGGGCCTGGATGGCGGTGTTGGAGACCATGATCTCGCAGGCGACGACGAGGCCGCCGTCGGTCGAGGGCAGCAGGCGCTGGCAGACGACGCCGCGGAGCGACTCGGCCACGGAGGCGCGGATCTGCGTCTGCTGCGCGGGCGGGAAGACGTCGAGCAGGCGGTTGAGCGTGGTGGAGGCGTCGCTCGTGTGCATCGTGCCGATCACGAGGTGGCCGGTCTCGGAGGCGCTGATGGCCATCTCGATGGTCTCGAGGTCGCGGAGTTCGCCGATGACGATGACGTCGGGATCCTCGCGGAGGGCGCCCTTCAGCGCGGTGAAGAAAGATTTGGTGTGCGGGCCGACCTCGCGCTGCGTGACGTTGCAGCCCTTGGGCGTCTGCACGACCTCGATGGGGTCCTCGACGGTGATGATGTGGTCCTCGCGCTGCTCGTTGAGCTCGGCGACCATGGCGGCGAGGGTGGTGGTCTTGCCGGCGCCGACGGGGCCGGTGATGAGGATGAGGCCGTTGTGGTAGGAGAGGAGCTTGCGGATGGCGTCGAGGTTGCGCAGGCCGAGCTGATCGAGCTTGGGGATGCCGGCGGGCACCATGCGGTAGGAACCCGAGGGGCCCCACTTGTGGAACATCAGGTTGACGCGGTAGCGGTTGGTGGCGTCGAGGGCCAGGGCGAAGTCGTAGTCCTTTCGCTCGAGGAAAATGGCCTTCTGATGCTCGGCGAGCAGGATGGTGTTGAGGCGGAGGGATTCGTGGTCGGTGAGGACGTGGTCGGTGATGGGCGTGAGCGCGCGGTGCTTGCGCACGAAGGGCTTCGAGCCGGCGGAGAGGTGGAGGTCGCTCGCGCCGTATTTGCCGGCGTCGATGAGCAGCCGGCGCATGCCGGCGGCGAGGGCGTCGTCGTCCATCTCGCCGGCCTGCGCGAAGGGGAAGGACGGCACGCCCGCGGGGGCGGTTGGGGCGGCGCTGTCGGTCGCGGCCGACTTGGGGGCGATGCGGAGTTTCGGCGCGGCTTCGCTGCTGGCGAGGAGCGGGTTGGGCTCGGGCGGGCCGTCCGGGGCCTTGGCCATGGCCTCGCCGGCGAGGGTCTCGAGTTTTTCGACATCGGTGACGACGCTGTCGTCGATCAGCTTCTGGGCGTAACCCATGAGGTCGGCGTCGGGGCCGACGGCCTTGAGCGAGGCGAGCGCCTGCTCGCGGGAGAACAATTTCTGATCAATACCGAGGCGGATGAGCCAGAGGATCTCGTTGTTCATGCCGTGGAATGGGCAAAATGCTCGTCAGCCGGCGCGGCTTGGCAAGGCTAGACCAGATGCGGGACCAAACGCCAATGGCCCCAGGTCCAACCGCCGAGCGGAAGGAGGCTGGCGGGTGGCGGGACAGGACGTGGGCGACGACGGGCCGGCCAATTGCGGCGAAAATTCTTCTGTGAAACTTTCGGTCAAGTGTGCGAGTCTTGGGGACATGCCAATCGTGCGTCTCCTCCTTGCCGGTCTGATCGCCCTCTTCGCGATGGTGGCGGTGCTGTTCACGGCGGCGGTGGTGTTTTTGACCGGCTTGCTCGGCTGGGTGGCGCAGCTCTTCCGGCCGAAGGGCAGCCGTCCCGCAGCGGGCACGGCGCGACCGGTGAATCCCGGCATGGGGCGGCGCGGTCCGGCGGGTGCGGGCGAGGTGATCGACATCGAGGCGACGCGGGTGCCCGAGAAACCGGCCGAGCGACTGCCGTAGCCGGACCAGGCGCCGCGCAAAAGCGGGGCTTGCCTGCGCCGCGGGCGGCGTCTGGATGGGCCGTTACACACATGAAACTCATCGATCTCAACCGCCAGGGCGGCATCGGCGCCAACTGCCTCCTTCTCATGATCGGTGAACTGAACATCCTCGTGGACTGCGGGCTCAACCCCAAGACCCCGGGCGTGGAGGCGCTGCCCGATCTCTCGCAGCTGCGCGACATCGAGCTGGACCTGATCATCATCACGCACTGCCACCTCGACCACATTGGCGGACTGCCGGTGCTGATGCGCCAGCACCCGAAGACGCCCGTGCTGCTCACGCAGTCCAGCCGCATGCTCATCGAGAAGATGCTGCACAATTCCGCCAACGTGATGCAGAAGCAGAAGGAGGAGGACAACATCCCCGGCTACCCGCTGTTCAAGCACAAGGAAATCGACCAGCTCGCGTCCCGGTTCCACGGCCTGCCGTTCAAGAAGGTGAAGAAGATCAAGGGCAAGCGCGGCGAACTGGAGCTGATGTTCCACCCCTCCGGCCACGTGGCCGGCGCCACCGCCGTCGAGATCCACCACGGGATGCGCAAAATTTTCCTCACGGGCGACGTGCTCTTCGACCACCTGCGCACGCTCAAGGGCGCGCATTTTCCCATCGGGCACTTCGACACGCTCATCATCGAGACGACGCGCGGCATGACCGAGCGCGCCTACGGCAAGGAGCGCGTGCACGAGATCGCGCGGCTGATCGACTCGATCAACGACACGATCGCCCGCGGCGGCTCGTTTCTGCTGCCGGTGTTCGCGCTCGGCCGCATGCAGGAGCTGCTCGCGGTGTTCCATGATGCGCGGCGCTTTGGCCGGCTCATCGACTGCCCGATCTACGCCGGCGGCCTCGGCATCGGCCTGTCCGAGCTGTTCGACGAGGTCTCGCGCAAGACCAACGACGTGCAGTTCGACGCCCGCATCCTGCGCGACCTCGGTCTGCGCAAGCTGCCCAAAAAGCTCACGCCCGGCCAGGAGCCGCACCAGAAGGGCCTCTACATCGTCAGCTCCGGCATGCTCGTGGAGAAGACGCCCAGCTACGCGCTCGCCTCGGGACTCGTCGGCCACGCGCGCAACACGGTCGGCTTTGTCGGCTTCTGCGACCCCGACACCCCCGGCGGCAAGCTGCTCGCGACCAAGCCGGGCGCGACCTTCCATTTCGACGCCGTGGACGTGCGGGCCAAGGTCCGCGCCCGCGTGGAGCGGTTCGAGCTGAGCGGCCACGCCGAGCGCGGCGAACTGCTGGAGTTTGCCGTCCAGACCAAGGCCCGCAGCATCGTGCTCACGCACGGCGACCCCGACGCACGCGACTGGTTCAAGGCCCAGCTCGCCGAGCAGCTGCCCAAGGCCCGCGTTATCGACCCGGTGCCGCTGCGGATGTATGAGGTGTGAGCCGCGGCGCGGCCGGGGGCAGGAACAAGGGACCAAGGACCAGGGACGGCGGAGTCCACGCTTTCACTGCGTTCAAGCGCGGCCACAGGGATCGGCGTAGCCGAGTTGGATCCCGCGGCCGCGAGTGATAACGTGGTGGCTCCCAAGCCACGCTTTCGCCTGCGGCTCAAGCGCAGCTACGGGACGAGTGAAAGAGGTCGCCCGGCTTTCTTGCGCTCGACTCCGGGCCCGCGGTGCGCAGCTTTCCGCCCATGGCCAAGTCCGACGAATCCGCCCCCAAGATCATCTTCTCGATGCTCGGCGTCTCGAAGAAGATCGAGCGCAAGGAAATCCTCCGCGACATCTCCCTGTCGTTCTACTACGGCGCGAAGATCGGCGTGCTCGGCCTCAACGGCTCCGGCAAGTCCTCGCTCATGCGCATCCTCGCGGGCCTCGACACCGAAATCGACGGCCGCGTGCATTTCGAGCCGGGTTATCCCGTCGGCTTCCTGCCGCAGGAGCCGCAGCTCACCGCCGGCGCCACCGTGCGCGCCTGCGTCGAGGAGGGCGTGAAGCACCTCACCGAGCTGACCGCCGCCTACGACGCGAGCTGGGACGAACTTTCCGAGGCGGCCGATGATGCCGCGCGCGACGCGATTTCCGAGAAGCAGGCCAAGCTCCAGGAAAAGATCGAGCACCTCGGCGCGTGGGACGTCGCACCGATGGTCGAGCAGGCGATGGATGCGCTGCGGTGTCCGCCCGGCGAGGCGATCGTGGACAACCTGTCCGGCGGCGAGCGCCGCCGTGTGGCGCTCGCGCGGCTGCTGTTGCAAAAGCCCTCCATCCTGCTCCTCGACGAGCCGACCAACCACCTCGACGCCGACTCGGTCAACTGGCTGGAGCAGCACCTGTCGCGCTACGAGGGCACGGTCATCGCCGTGACGCACGACCGCTACTTCCTCGACAACGTGGCCGGCTGGATCCTCGAGCTCGACCACGGGCACGGCCTGCCGTTCAAGGGCAACTACTCGTCGTGGCTGGAGCAGAAGCAGGCCATGGCCAGCGTGGCCGAGCGCACGGAGAACAAGCGGCAGAAGGCGATGGCGCGCGAGTTGGAGTGGATCCGTTCCTCGGCCAAGGCCCGGCAGTCGAAGGGCCAGGCGCGCATCAACGCCTACGAGGCGATGCTCAAGCAGGACGTCGCCGAGCAGGAGAAGAAGTTCGAGATCATCATCCCGCCCGGCCCGCGCCTCGGCAACCTGGTCGTGCAGGGGGAGAAGGTGGCCAAGGCCTACGGCGACAAGCTGCTCTACGACAACCTCGAGTTCTCGCTGCCGCCCGGCGGCATCGTGGGCATTATCGGCCCCAACGGCGCGGGCAAGACGACGCTCTTCAAGCTCATTACCGCCATGGAAAAGCCCGACGCCGGCGCGTTCAAGGTCGGCGAGACGGTGAAGTCGGCCTAC
>JAUPWC010000679.1 GCA_030916665.1 Verrucomicrobiota bacterium | reverse complement strand
GGAGAAAGCCAGCCCAACTGGCGGAACCGCGCGCATTTTTTCGCCGCGGCGGCCGAGGCGATGCGCCGCATCCTCATCGAGTCGGTCCGCCGCAAGCGGGCGCAGCGTCACGGCGGCGGCCAGCAGCGGGTGGACGCCGACGCACCCGGGATCGAAATCGCCGCTCCCGTCAGCAGCGACGAACTGCTCGCCGTGCATGAGGCCCTCGACCAGCTGGCGGCCCATGACAACCGCAAGGCCGAGCTGGTGAAGCTCCGCTACTTCGCCGGTTTCTCCATCGAGGAATCCGCCCGCATGCTCGACATCTCCGAACCCACCGCCAAGCGCGACTGGGCCTACGCCCGCGCCTGGCTTTACCGCGAAATCGGTCGAGCCTGATCCGGCCGGCCAACCCGGCTCCCTCGGTTCCGTGATGCGCTGGCAGAAAATCGCATGATCCGAATCCACGTAAAACTTCGCAGTAGCATACAGCCACCCACGGCCATGCTGACTGCCCTTATCATCCTCGCCCTGCTCACGCTCCTCGTGGTCACTGAACCGCAGGAAACCTGAGTGCCATCATGGTCTGCCCTCCCGGTTTTCGCCTGCTCCTTCTCTCGGGCCTGATCGTGTCAGGCGCCTTGGCCGCGGACCCGGAGCCCGGGCCGGACTCCCCGGAGTGGGCGCGCTTGGCGCAGGCCGTCGAGCAGGGTGACCCGCACCAGGCGAAACAGTTGGCCGCAACGCATCCCAGCCTGCTGGCCTCCAAATTCTCGAAGCAATCGCTCCTGCTGCTGGCCGCCCAGGAAGGCCACCCCGAACTCGTCGCCTGGCTGCTGGGTTCCGGGGCCGATCCGCACCTGGCCGTGAACGCCACCTCGCCGCTCGCCGCCGCGCTCGAGTGGGACCGCGCCACGCTCGAAACCCGGACCCGGGACTTCCCCGAACTCGTCCGCTGGCAAAAGCAACTGGTGGTCGCGGCCGGCCAACCGGGAAAACCGGACCTCTCCCTCACGGGACAGAAGGATCCCGCAAGGCTTCTTGACGATTTGCGCCGCTACCTTTCCCCGCTGCCCGCCGAACTTGTCGCACGCAAAAGCCGCATCATCGCCCTGCTGTTGCCCGACGGCACGAAGCACATTCGTTCGCCAGACAAGGTCACGGACCACCTGCTCGGCGCGGCCGCGCGCAACGGTTTTGGCGCGGAAGCGATCAACCGCCTGGTTGCCGCCGGCCTGCCCGTCAACCCCCGCGAACCCGGCATCGCCACCCCGCCGCTCCACGCCGCGGTGCAAGCCGGCAACCTGCCTGCCGTCGAGGCGCTGCTGGCCCACGGCGCGGAGCGCGAGCGCCTCTTTGTCAGCTCCTTCGGCGTGATGACCGGCATGTCGATGGAAGCGGGTGGGGTCACCCCTTTGATGACGGCGGTGATGTTTGAGCAGGACGACGTGGGGCGGCTGCTCCTGGACCGGGGGGCGCGAGCCGACACGGCCAACCGCGTGCAGGCCCAGGCCCTGCACTTGGCCGCCGCCCGCGGCCGGAGCACCCTGGTGCGCCTGTTGCTGGAACGGGGCGCACGGGCCGACTGCCTCGACCGCTGGTTGTGCACGCCTCTGAATCGCGCCGCCGCCGCCGGGCAACTCGACGCAGTGAAAATCCTGGTGGAAGCCCGCGCCGGCCTGGAACTGGCCGACGAGGCCGGATTCACGCCCCTGCTCAGCGCCATGGAAAAGGACCGGCTCGAGACGGTCGAGTATCTGCTCCAACAGGGCGCCAGCCTGCGGGCGCGCACCGACTTCGGCAAGGGCCCGCTGCGCGTCGCCGCCACGACCAATGCGCTGCGCGTCGCCCGCTTGCTTCTCGCGCGGCGCGAGCCGGTGGAGGGCGACACCCCGGGTCTCAACACCCCGCTGCTCGAGGCCGTGGGCAGCGGCCATCCCCCCATGGTCGCCTTGTTGCTGGAACACGGCGCCTCGCCGGAGGCCCGCGACCGCGCCACGCGGGGCACGACGATCATTTGGGCGATCCGCGCGCAGCCCGCCCAACCCACTCCGACGGCTGCGGGGATTAATTCCAGCTACCGCCTCACCAAAGCGCCAACCACCGCCTATCTCGAAATCATCCGCCTGCTGGCGGCGAACCACGCCGACCTCGACGCCCATGACCGTCTCCGCAACACCGCCCTGCACTATGCCGCCGAAGCCGGCGCCCGGGAGTCGGTCGAGCTGCTGCTCTCCCTCGGCGCCACCCGCGACCTCCGCAACGACCGCGGCCTCACCCCGCGCGATCTCGCGCTCGCCGCCGGTCATCCAGAGGTGGTCGCCCTGTTCGTTTCACCCAATCCATCCCGCCCATGAACCGCTGCTCCCCCCGGCTCTTCGCCGCCCTGTTGCTCCTCGCGTGTCTCCCGCTCACCGGGTGCGTCACCGCCAAATACAAGCTCATGCCCAAAACCGACACGGCGGCACCTCCCTCCCTCAATCTCCAGACCGCGAGTCCCGCCGCCACCGCCACACTGCACGCCGTCGTCGTCTTCCGCGGCCCGGGTTCCTGGAAGCGCGACGCTTATTGGGACGAATACCTCGTCACCCTGACCAACCCCGGCACAACGGCTCTCCGCCTTGATACCGTCGTTCTGGCCGATCAGATCGGCGCCAGCAACTTTCTCGGCACCGATCCTTGGGAGCTGGACAAACTGAGCCGTGTTCGCCTGAAGGTTGCGAAGCGCTCCGGCCTCCACATCGCCATCGGCACAGGGGCCACCGCCGCGTGGCTCGGATCAGGCGCCCTCTTCCTGGCCAATTTTTACGGCGGATCCGTCTCCGCGGTCTCGCTCGGCGCAGCAGGATTCCTCGCCATTCCCTTGGTCGCTCTCGGCAGCGGCGTGCGGGTGCTCGTGGCCCGACACGCCATCCGCGAGGAATTCGCCCGGCGACGCCTGGTCCTGCCCGCGTCCCTCCCTCCCGGGGCGTCCCTCTCCGGAAGTCTTTTTTTCCCTGTCACCCCCGGCCCGCGGCGCTTGCTCCTGCGCTTCAAGGACGAAACCGGCATCCGCCACGATCTCACCCTGGATCTCGCGCCCCTGGCGGATTTGCATCTGAAGCCCGCGGCCAAGGCCCGCTGATCCGCCTCGTCGCGAGGGCGCGCACCCGCGGCGGACAAAAAATCCTCCCCCCATGATCCCTACCCGCGGATTTTCTCGCAGTAAGAGCTGCCGCCATCCGCCGCTTTCCCCATGAAAACCACCCCGACCCTTGTGCTCCTCGTCGGCGCCGCCCTCTCCCTCGGCGCGCCCACCGCCCCGGCCCAGACGCCGCGCGCCTACACCGGATACTTTTTCTTCGGCGACAGCCTGAGCGACACCGGCAACCTCTCCGTCGTCACGTCCGGCACCCAGCCTCCCGCGCCCTACTACTTCAACGGACGCTTCTCCAACGGCCCGGTTTTCACGGAACAGTTTGCCGGCCCGCTCGCCCTGGCCACCACCGCGGGCCCCACCGTGCGCACCAACCTCAACTTCGCCTTTGGCGGAGCCTCCGCCGCCGGCAGCAGCACCGTGCCACCTGCCCTCGCGCTCCAACTCGGGATGATGCAGCAGCGCGGCCTCACCCCTGGCGACCGGGATCTGTTCGTCATCCTCGCCGGGGCCAACGACCTGCTCAACACGATCAGCGTTCCGGCGAACCAGAACTTCGCCGCCGTCGGCGCCACGGCGACCGCCGCCGCCACCGCGGTCGCCACGTCGGCGCGCGATCTCTATGGCGCCGGGGCTCGCCAGGTGGTCGTGCTCAATCTGCCCGACCTGGCCAAGACCGCGCGCTTCACCACCGGCACTGCCGCCCCCGCGGCCCCGCTGGCCTCGGCGGGGGTGCAGGCGTTCAACACCGAGCTCAGCCAGCGGCTCCATGCGTTGAGTGTGCCGACGGGAGGCCGGCTCACCGCGCTCGATCTGAACGCTCTGTTCGGCACCATCCTCGACCGCGCCGCCACCTTCGGCTTCAGCGTCACCCAACAGGAATACCTGGGCCAGCTCATCCACGGCCAGAATCCGGGGAACGAAAGCAACTACCTCTTTTGGGACGGCATCCACCCCACCACCCGCGCCCACCGGTTGATCGCCCTCGCCCTGGGCGAAGCCACGCAGCCCGAGCTCACGCTGGGCACCGCCGTGCCCCAGGCGGACTCGCTCCTCGCCTGGACCGGCCTCACGGCCCGCATCATTGATCAGCGCCTCGATGCCCGCACCCTCGCCACTCCCACCCGGCCGGGCAGTTCCGCCTGGTTCCGCCACACGCACGGGACCGGCGGCCAGGACGCCACCGCGCTGACCGCCTCCGGCGAACACGATCTCCGCGTGCAGAGCATCGGCCTCGACGGCGGCCTGACCGACTCGCTCACGGCCGGCCTCGCGCTGAGCGTCGGGCAAGTCGCGCACCTCACCCCGGGCCGGGCCTCGTTCTCCGCCCGAGGGCACACCCTCTCGACCTACGCCCGCTGGCGGAGCGCCCGTTGGTTTGCCGATCTGGCCCTTGATTGGGGTGCGCATGATTCCCGATCGCTGGTCCGCACCACCTCGCTGGACGGACTGGCCACCACCGGACGCCTCTCCGCCCACCATTACGGCAGCCGCCTCCGCGCCGGCTGGGTGGCTCCCGTGGCCGGCGGCTTGGTCGTGCCCTGGCTGGGCCTGCGCCAGGCCCGGGTCAAAACCGGCCTCTACGCCGAGCAGGGCGTGCCCGGCCTGAATTTCCTCTTCGAAGGCCAGCAGGCGCGCTCGCTGGCCGGTCAGACCGGCTTCACCGTGGTCCTCAATCCCACCTGGCACGGCTGGCGCGTGAATCTCGCGCTCGACGCCGCGTATCAGCTGGAACTGAGCGACGACACCCGCGCCCTCACCGGGCGGCTCGCCGGCACGGCCTCCACCCCGGTCACCATCCATCCGGCCGACGGCCTGGGCGACCGCCTCGATCTGGGAGTGCGGGCCAGCCTACGGCTCCGCGAACACTGGGGCCTCACCCTCGGTTACGATTTCGGCCTGCCCCGCCGCGGCCAGGACAGCCACACTTGGCACGGCGCGCTCCAGCGCGGCTTCTAAACACACCTGCCGCCCGCCGCCTGATTTTAGGATTCATCTCCGCCCTGGATGGATTAACCTCGGAACCAGTGAACGCGACCACCACCGGCGGGGTTTCACGGGAGCGCGGCTGATCCGAAGTGCTGCCGTATGTCCTCACCCGACGACACTCTGTTTGCCTCGGCCCTCGCGCTGCCCCCGGCGGAACGCGCCGCCTACCTCGACCGGGTTTGCGGCACCGACGCCGCCCTGCGCGCCCGACTGCAGGAGCTGCTCAGCGCTCACGCTGCGGCCGAGGGCTTCATGGCCGACCCGGGGGGCACGCAGGAAACTGCGCCGCCAGACACCGAGGAAAGTCCCGGCACCCGGCTGGGGCGCTACCGGTTGCTGGAGAAAATCGGCGAGGGCGGCTTCGGCACCGTGTGGATGGCCGAGCAG
>JAUPWC010000678.1 GCA_030916665.1 Verrucomicrobiota bacterium | reverse complement strand
CCAGGGCAAAACCCCACAGCGGAACTGCGGTCCAGACGAGCAACAACCGCAGCAACGCCGCGGCCAGCAGCGCACCCTGCCGCGCCAGCACCGGGGGCCGCATCTTCTCCCGCGCCTGAAACCAGATGTCCACGGCGTCGAGGGGTAGAAAAAAAAGTCCAGCTCCGGCCAACACCACCAACGTCCTAGCCCGGCTGCCGTCGGCTGACCACCATGCGGTGATCATCAGCAAACCCAGGAATGCGACCAGCGCGCCGACCGCCTTTAACCGCAAGCCCGCCGCCAGCAAGGCGGGGGCCCGGGCGCGGTCGCGCACCAGCTCACGCGCCAGCACCTCGTCAATGCCCAGACCACCCACGGCCCAGCCGATCGCGGCCAGGCTCAAGGCGTAGCTGAGCAGGCCGAAATCCCCCGGGCCCAGCTGCCGCGCCACCGCCACGTTCACCACCAGCCCGAGCACCACCCGCCAGCCGCGCTCGGCGATGAGCCAGGCAAAATTGGCCAACGGGGAGGATCGGTCGGGCTCGGCCATGGAATTCAGTTCGATGCCAGCCAGTGAAACCAGCGTCAACCCCCCGCGCAGGGCGCAAAAAAGCTTTCGCCCGGAGCCGCGCAGGCTAGCGTCACCCCGGCCCATGAAACTCTCCGTCGTCATCCCCTGCTACAACGAGCGGAACACCATCCGTTCCATCGTCGAGGCGGTGCGCAACGCGCCGGTGAAGGAAAAGGAGATCATCGTCGTGGACGACTGCTCGACCGACGGCACGCGCGACATCCTCAAGGCCGAGATCGAACCGCTCGTGGACCGCGTGCTCTACCACCCGATCAATTGCGGCAAGGGCGCGGCGCTGCGCACGGGTTTCGCGGCTGCCACGGGCGACGCTGTGATCGTGCAGGACGCCGATCTCGAATACGATCCGCAGGAATACCCGAAGCTCCTCAAGCCGATCATCGACGGCAAGGCGGACGTCGTCTTCGGCTCGCGCTTCATGGGGGCCGATGCGCACCGCGTGGTTTATTTCTGGCACATGGTGGGCAACCGCTTCCTCACGCTCTGCTCGAACATGATGACCAACATCAACCTCACCGACATGGAGACCTGCTACAAGATGTTCCGCCGGGAGGTGCTGCAGAAGATCAGGATCGAGGAGAACCGCTTCGGCTTCGAGCCGGAGATCACCGCCAAGGTCGCGCGCCTCGAAGGCTGCCGCGTCTTTGAAGTCGGCATCAGCTACTACGGCCGCACCTACGCCGAGGGGAAGAAGATCGGCTGGCGCGACGGCATCCGCGCGCTCTACGCGATCGCGAAATACAACCT
Organism: Verrucomicrobiota bacterium; assembly: GCA_030916665.1. Taxonomy (GTDB): domain Bacteria; phylum Verrucomicrobiota; class Verrucomicrobiia; order Opitutales; family Opitutaceae; genus Lacunisphaera. The sequence continues at coordinate 2,267 of JAUPWC010000678.1, read as the reverse complement.
CTTCGGCTGAGCGCGACGAAGGCCCTGTGCGACCCGTGGGACGAAACCGATGATCGCCGCGATCCTCGTCTTTCTCCTGTTTGTGGGTGGCGCCACCCTGCCGCTGGCGGCCCGCCTGCGCGGGTTTGCGCCGCTGACGCGGCTCGCGCTCGGCGCCGGCGGGGCGCTGGTGGGACTCTACCTTGCCACCGGGGCTCTCTGGCTCGGCGGTCTGGACTGGCGCTGGCTGTGGTTGTGGCCGGCCGCCAGCGCCGCCCTCGCCTGGCGCGAACGGGCTGCGATCAGGGCTCTGGCGGCCGAGCCGGTCGTCACCACCACGCTCGCCGGCTGGCTGGTCATTGCGGCCTGGTGCCTCGGCCTGCAGTTGATGGTCGTTTCCTATTCCGGCGGCACCTGGACGGTGGACTGGTATGAGCATTACGAGCGCGCCCTGTTCTTCCAGCAATATGGTCCCGCGACCCTCGCCACCGCCACCTCCACCGTCGGTCACGCCCCAGCGGTGGATACTGGGAGAAAAATCGCCATCGCCGCCGCCAATGTCGGTTACTCTCTCATACCTGATTTCGTCTCTCCCGCCGGTGTCATGCTGCTGGCCCAACTTCGAGTACAAGTTTCGCGTCCAGCAGCCCTTCGCCGCGGATCTGGTCGCGGACGGGCGCCCGGCCATCGTCGCCGGGCTCGTTGCACTGCTGGCTTTCGCGCTGTGGCGGGCTCGGTCATCCGCCCCGAACAGCCATAACGAACCCGCCCGGCGAGCTCAGCAGCCCGCCTGATCTTTTAACTTCGCCACCCCCGCTCCGTCCGCCCAACGTCCGACCCGAACATGAGCCAACCCGCGTCAGCTTCGCCATCCTTGTCTTGAACGGGGAGGCCATGATGTCCGGGCTGTTCAGTCCGCTGGCATCACGCATCCGTGAACTTCAAACTGCCTTGAGCCAACCATCCCGATGCCGGTCCCCTCGTGGAACTACAGACTGCTCCTGATTCTGCTCGTATCGGCTGCGCTGCGAATCGGACTGGCCGTGGATGGCGGACAGTTTTTCTTCGGCGATGAGAACCGCCACGAACGAGGAGTAGCGCTCTACCATGCCCTGCGCACCGGCGACACCGCGGGGATCAAGGCCGCCCTCATGCGGCCGGAGCACATCGGCTTCACCCTCATCGGCGCGGGCATCACGGGTCTGCAGCACCTCACCGCGCAATTCACCGGCCAAGGGGACTGGCACCAGCCGGAGAACGTGATTTTCACCATGCCACTGGCAGCCGCTTGGCTGGCGCTGTTCTCCGCGCTCAACATCGGACTGCTGCATGCGGTGGCGCGGCGGGCGGGAGCGGACGGAAACGAGGCTGCCTGGGCTGCGCTCCTGATGGCCGCATCCAACACGGGCCTGTATTTCTCCCGTCATTTTTTGCCCTACGATGCCGCGATGTCCGCCATGCTGGCCGCCCTGTGGGCGGGCGGGTGCAGCCGGCATTCGCTGGCGACCGGCGCGTTGGCGGGAATCGCCTACCACATCTACAACGGCTACTGGTATCTCGTGCCGGTCGTGCTCACGCTGCATGCCCTGGCCAAGGACCACGGCCAGCCCGCAACGTCGCGACTCCGCCGTCTGCTGGTCGCGGGGACCGGGTCGGCCGTGGTCGTTGCGCTGCCGGTGCTGATCGGGTTTGCGCTCACCGGACCCGATTATTGGCAGACCATGGTCGCCTTCAGCGGCACGGTGAACCAGGGGCTTTATGCCGAAGGCTGGAGTCTGCCGTGGGAATACCTCGGCCACTCCGAGGGCCTGTTGGGCGGTGCGGTCCTGCTGGCTATCGTCGCAGCTGCGCTGGTTGCTCGCCGCGCCGGCGAGGCACCGGGCCGGCTGGCTCAAATCGGGCTGCTGGGCGTTGCCCTGGCCTACGTGTGGCTGGTGCTGTTTTCCGTGGGACTGGGAAAATTCGTGGTTTACGCCCGGACCGTCAAACCCTTCATCCCCTTTCTCGGCCTCGCGGGCGGATGGGCGCTGGCGCGCCTGCTCGCGGGCCGACCGCAACTCGCCGCCGCCGCGACTGCGGCCATCTGCCTCATGGCTGCGCTCCAATTCGCACCCCATTTCGGCCGCATTTTCCCAGCTGAAGCGGAGGTTCGCATCCTGCGCGAGTTCGGGAACCCCAAGCGCAGCCTCGCGGTGAGCGGCTCGCTCTACACCCCGCTCGCCCTGCCCGTGCAACGACCGGAACTGATCCTGGTGAACGCCCAGATGCTCTACCCGGTGCGCAGCTAT
>JAUPWC010000677.1 GCA_030916665.1 Verrucomicrobiota bacterium | reverse complement strand
GCCGACGTGAACAACGACGGCCGGCCCGACCTTTACGTCTGCCGCTTCAACGCCCCGAATCTGCTCTTCATCAACCGCGGCGACGGCACGTTCACCGAGGAGGCCGCCGCGCGCGGGCTCGCGCTCAGCGACGCGAGCGGCATGGCGGCCTTTCACGACTACGACCGCGACGGCTGGCTCGACGTCTATGTGCAGACCAACCTGCTCGACGGCGAGCGCCGCCCCAATGGCCAGCGGGACCGCCTCTATCACAACAACCGCGACGGCACCTTTACCGACGTGACCGAGCGCGCCGGCATCCGCGGCGACACGCAGGGCCACTCGGCGACGTGGTGGGATTTCGACGAGGACGGCTGGCCCGATCTTTACGTGGCCAACGATTTCAAGGACCCCGACCAGCTCTACCGCAACAACCGCGACGGCACCTTCGCCGACATCCTCGACCGTTCCGTCCCGCACACGCCGCACTCGTCGATGGGGTCCGACCTCGGCGATCTCGACGGCGACGGGCACTTCGACCTGCTTGTGGCGGACATGGCCTGCAGCACGCGCGAAAAGGATCACCGCGGCCAGGCAAAGATCCGCGCCGGTCTGGCCGAGGATGAAAAGAACCCCGGGATCGCGCCGCAGTTCATGCGCAACGCCCTGCTGCTCGGCACCGGCACCGGCCGGGCGCTGGAGGCGGCGTTTCTCGCCGGTCTCGACGCCACCGACTGGACCTGGTCCGTGCGCCTGGAGGACCTCGACAACGACGGACGTCTCGACGCCTTCGTCACCAACGGCATGGTGCGCGAGCTGCACGGCCACGACATCATCCAGCGCATGATGGGCCGCGAAAGCATGGGCGAGCGCATGCGCATCATGCAGGCGACGCCCGTGCTGGCCGAGGCCAACCTCGTCTATCGCAACCTCGGCGACCTGCGCTTCGAGGAGAGCGGCCGGGCCTGGGGGCTGGATCACCACGGAATCTCGTTCGGTGCGGCGACCGGCGACCTCGACGGCGACGGCGACCTCGACCTCGTGATCGCCAACCTGGACGGCGCGCCCACGGTCTGCCGCAACGACGGCACCGAGGGCGGCGCGATCAGCGTGGCCCTGCGCGGCACGCGTTCGAACCGGGCCGGCGTCGGCGCCACCGTGCGTATCGAGACCGCGTCCGGCCGGCAGGTGCGCACGCTCGTGCTGGCGCGCGGGTATCTTTCCACGAGCGAACCGGTGCTGCACTTCGGCCTCGGTGCGGACGCGGAAGTGCGCCGGCTCACCGTCGAGTGGCCGGACGGCGGGCGGCAGGGGTTTGAGCATTTGTCCGCCAACCGCCGCTACACGATCACCGAACCGGCCGACGCCGCGCCGGCGCGCACGGAGCAGCGACCCGAGCCGCTTTTCACCGAAGTGAGCGCGCGGCTGGAACTGAACCTCGAGAGTCGCGAGAAACCGCTCAACGAGTGGGCGAAGCAACCGCTGCTGCCGTGGCGGCTCAACCGCACCGGCCCCACCGTGCTCGCGGCGGACCTCGACGGCGACCGGCAGACCGATCTGGTGATCGGCGGCGTCAGCGGCGAAGCCGGCCGCCTCCTGTCGAACCTGGGCGACGGCCACTTCATGGCCTACGGCGCGAACCTGTTTCCCGACACCACACTGCCGGACGGCCCGATGGCGGCCTTTGATGCCGATCTGGACGGGGACACGGATCTGTTGCTGACGAAAGCCGGCACGGCGGCTCCGGCGGACAGCGCCGCCTACGAGCCCCGTTTGTTCCTCAACAACGGCCGCGGCCGATTCGCCGCGGCGACGGGCTGGTTGCCTGCGCAGCCGGTGAGCGTCGGCGCCGTCGCGGTGGCGGATTTCGAGCGCCAGGGGCGCGCGGGCATTTTTATCGGCGGACGCTCCGTGCCCGGCGACTACCCGCAGGTGCCGCGCAGCGCCCTGCTCGCGTGGCGCGACGGCCGCTACGCCGATGTGACCGTCGAGCTGGTTCCGGGCTTGGAGCGGATCGGCCTCGTGACCGCCGCGCTCTGGAGCGACATGGATGCGGACGGCTGGCCCGACCTGCTCGTCGCCTGCGAGTGGGGCCGCGTGAGCTGCTTCCGCAACCGCGAGGGCCGGGGCTTCGACGACATGACGGAGAAACTCGGTTTCGCCGCCGCGGGCACCGGCTGGTGGCGTGCGCTGGCCACGGCGGATTTCAACGGCGACGGGCGCCCCGATTTCGCCGCCGGCAACACCGGTCTCAACACGCGCTACCGCGCCTCGCCCGCCGAGCCGGCGTTGCTCTACGCGGGGGTCAGCGTGGGCGGCTCGTCGCCGCAGCTCATCGAGGCGGAGTGGCGCGAGGGGAAGGTTTACCCGCTGCGCGACCGCGACACGCTCGCGAAGCTCCTGCCCGCGGCGCTGCGTCCGTTCCCGACCGCGGCAGCCTACGCCAAGGCCCCGCTGAACGACGTGTTTTCCGCCGACGTGCTTGCGACCGCCACGAAACTCGCGGCCACGGAGCTGCGCAACGGCGTGTTCCTCTCGCAGCCCGACGGCACCTGGAAATTCACGCCGCTGCCGCGCCTCGCGCAGATCGCGCCAATGACCGCGCTGCACGCCGGCGATGTCGATGGCGACGGCCTTGCCGACCTGCGCGCCGTCGGCAACTCGTTCGCGCCGCCGCCGGAGACGGGACGTTTCGATGGCGGACTCGGTTGGCTGCTGCGCGGCGACGGCCGCGGCGGCTTCACCCCTGTGCCGGTGGCCGAGAGCGGGATCGTGGTCCCCGGCGACGCTCGCGCGCTGGCGGTGGCCGATCTCGACGGCGACCGCCGGCCGGATTTGCTCGTGACCCAGAACAACGGCCGCGTCCTGCTTTATAGCCCCAACGTCCGCCGGCCTGCCACCCCATGAAGAAAACTCCCCCCGCTCCCGCCGCCCGCCCCTTCCTGACGCCGTTCGGAATGTTCTCGCTCGTGCTGAACGCCGTGCTGATCGCCTGGGTGCTCGCCGCCCGCAAGCCGGAGCCCCCGCCGCCGCCCGCGGCGGAGTCGGCCGCGAAGGCCTGGCCGCGCGAACTGTCGCCCTACGCCGCGCTCGGGTCGTTCATGGCCGAGAACAACCGCATCGCCGACCTCAAGTGGACGCCGGACCAGTTCGCCGCGTTTCAGGACGGGTTTCG
>JAUPWC010000676.1 GCA_030916665.1 Verrucomicrobiota bacterium | reverse complement strand
TGGCGACCTCAAAGCAGATGCCGGGCGAGCGGTGGAGCTGGGAGACGACGACGCGCTCGGCGCCGTTGATGATGAACGAGCCGCGCTCGGTGACCATGGGGATGTCGCCCATGAAGATCTCCTCGTCCTTGATGAAGTCCTCTTCGCGGAGGCGGAGCTTCACGTAGAGGGGGACGGCGTAGGTGGTGCCCTCGCGGAGGCACTCGATCTCGGAGCTCTTGGGCTCGCCGATCGTGTAGGAGACGTATTCGAGCGTCAGGCGCTCGTCGTAGGAATTGATCGGGAAAACCTCCTTGAAAACGGCCTCAAGGCCGTAGGGCTTGCGCTGCTTCTCGGGCGTGTCCTTCTGCAGGAACTCGAGATACGAGCTGATCTGAAGCTCGATGAGGTTCGGCGGCTGAATGACTTCGCGGAGTTTGCCGAAGTTGATGCGTTCGGAGTGAGTGCGGTCGGCCATGGAATTTCCCGTTGAGATGTGAGACGAAAAGAAAGTGACGGACTCAGCGTTTCAGGAGCGAAACGCCGGCAGTGGGGCGCCCGGACGCGAGGCCTCGGGGCGCGGAAAGAACAAAAGAACAAAAGCCGAAGGACAGGCCGCGGTTGGACGCGGCCTGTCCGGAATGGATACGAAGTTGGAAGCGGGTAATCGCCAAGGAGCGGTTACTTGAGCTCCACCTTGGCGCCGGCGGCCTCGAGCTTCTTCTTGATCTCCTCGGATTCGGCCTTGTTGACGCCTTCCTTGACCGGCTTGGGCGCGCCCTCGACAAGGTCCTTGGCCTCCTTGAGGCCAAGGCCCGTGATGGCACGGACTTCCTTGATGACGCCGATCTTGTTGGCGCCGGCCTCCTTGAGGACGACGGTGAACTCGGTCTTCTCCTCGGCGGGAGCGGCGGCGGCGCCACCGGCGGCACCGGGGGCGGCAACCGCGACGGCAGCGGCGGCGGAAACGCCCCACTTGGCCTCAAGGTCCTTGACGAGGGCGGCGAGATCGATGATCGACTGGCCGGACAGCCACTCGATGACTTGGTCTTTGGTGATGTTGCTCATGGTAGTCTCCTGAAGCGGATAGCGGTTTCGGTTGGTGAAACGCGTTTAAGGGACGTGTCCCCTAGCCTGCTTCGTTGGATGGTTGGGCTCTCCCGGCTTGCGCCGGGAAAAGGATGATAAGTTGGGGATTGGGTTAGGCGGCCGGAGCAGCGGGCTGCTCCTTCTTGACCTTGGCGTCGATGACACGGACGAACGAAGCGGCGGTCTGCATGAACAGGCCGAGCAGCTGCGAGCGGAGGGCTTCCAGCGAAGGAAGGTCGGCGAGCTTCGCGAGGTCGGCGGCGCTCATCATCTTCTTGTCGATGACGCCCACCTTCACCTCGAGCTTCTGCTTTTCCTCGACGAACTTCTTGAGGATCTTGGCGACACCCGCGGAGTTCTTGCCACCGACCACCACGGCGGTCTGGCCGGCGAGGGACTTCTCGAGATCGGGCAGGCCAAGGGCCTTGGCCGCGACACGGAACGAGCTGTTCTTCACGACGTGGAACTCGGCCTTCTCGACCGCCAGGCGCTTGCGCAACTCGGCGGTGTCGGCGACGGTCATCTTGGTGAAGTTGGCGAGGATGACGTAATCGGACTTCTTCAGGTGCCCGTTGACCTCATCGATCAGGTATTGTTTTTCGGCTCTCATGGTGCGGGCTCCTTAGAATTTGTTGAACTCGGTGGCCGCCAGCTTGACGCCGGGGCTCATGGACGAGGAGAGCGTGACGCTCTTGATATAGTGGCCCTTGAACGCTGCCGGCTTGGCCTTGCCGACGGCCTCGAGGACCGCGGCGACGTTCTCGCTGATCTGGGCGGAGGTGAAGGAGCGCTTGCCCACGCCGACGCCGATGTTGGCGGTCTTGTCCACCTTGAACTCGACGCGGCCGGCCTTCACGGCCTTGATGCCCGCGGCGATGTCGTCGGTAACGGTGCCGGACTTCGGGTTCGGCATGAGGCCCTTGGGACCGAGCACGCGGGCGAGCGTGCGGACCTGCTTCATGGCCTCGGTGGTCGCGATGGCGACATCGAAGTCGAGCCAGCCCTCGTTGATCTTGGCCATCAGCTCGGCCAGACCGGCGTGATCGGCACCCGCGGCGAGAGCCTTGGGAGCGTCGTCGGTAAAGACGATCACGCGGACCTTCTTGCCGGAACCGTTGGGCAGCGGCGTGGTGCCGCGGACCATCTGGTCGCCCTGGGCGGGATCAACGCCGAGACGGAAGGACAGCTCGATGGTCTCATCGAACTTGGCCTTGGGGAACTTGGAGAGGATCTCCACCGCTTCCGCGAGAGGATACTCCTTGGTGAGATCAGCGGCCTTGGCGGCGCTGTTGTATCGTTTGCTGTGTTTGACGGGCATGTTTGACTCCTTGCGGTGCGAACGTCCTGACGGACTCCCGCGGTGAGTGGTTTTTGCTGGCGAAACTTATTCGACGACCTCGATGCCCATGTTCCGGGCAGTGCCGGCGATCATGCGGATCGCGGCCTCGTCGGAGTTGGCGTTAAGGTCGGCCTTCTTGATTTTGATGATCTCGAGGATCTGCTTCTTGGTGACCTTGCCGACCTTGTCGGAATTCGGCTTGGCGGAACCGGAGGCGATGCCGGCGGCCTTCTTGAGGAGCACGGAAGCCGGGGGCGACTTGCAGATGAACGTGAAGGACTTGTCGGAATAGACGGTGATCACCACAGGGATGATCATGCCGTTCTGGTCCTTGGTCTTCGCGTTGAACTCCTTGCAGAAGCCCATGATGTTGACGCCCTGCGCGCCGAGGGCGGGACCGACGGGGGGAGCGGGATTGGCGGCGCCGGCGGGAAGCTGGAGGCGCACGTAACCTTGAATTTTCTTGGCCATGTTGAGCTAGGGATGACTGGTTGTGGTGAGGGCGGCTGGATCAGCTTTCAGAGGCGCGCTGGACCTGCCAGTATTCGAGTTCGACGGGCGTAAACCGTCCGAAAATGGAAACGGAAATCTTGAGCTTTCCGCGGGTCGGATCGACTTCATCCACCCGGCCGGTGAGGTTGGCGAAGGCGCCGTCGGTGATCTTGAGTTCCTCGCCGACTTCGAAGGTGACCTTCGGCACTTCCTTGCCACTGGCGGCCTCGACGCGAGCCTTGATCTCGTCGATCTCGGCCTGGCGGAGCGGAGCGGGATTGTCGCCACCGACGAAGCCGATGACGCCCGCCGCGTCCTTCACGAAGTAGAACGGCTTGATCATGACCTTCTTCGTTTCGTCGAAGAGGCACATGTTGATAAAAACGTAGCCCGGGTAGAGCTTGCGGGTCTTGACGGACTTCTTGCCGCCCTTGACCTCGGAGACGACCTCGGTCGGGAGGAGCACCTCGTGGATCGAGTCGTCGAGCTCCTCGGCCTTTTTGAACTTCTCGATGTAGTTCTTCACCTTGTTCTCCTGGCCGGAGAGCGTGTGCAGGGCGAACCACTGGGCGTTGGAAGTCTGGGTGGACATCGGAAAGTAAGCGGAGGTTAACGACTGACCCACTCGGTCACGGCGTTCACGACATTCAACAGCGCAAAGTCGCTGATGCTCGTGAAAAGACCGAGGAGCAGGCACGCGACGATCACGACGATCGTCGAATCCTTGAGCTCGGTCTTGGTCGGCCAGCTGGCTTTTTGCAGTTCGCCGATCAGTTCGCTAACGAACAGCCGAGCAGAGCGGAAGGGATTTGCCATGTGAGGAGTCGGGCGAAGCTGGCAGGCGCGGAGGGAATCGAACCCCCAACCAACGGTTTTGGAGACCGCTACTCTACCAATTGAGCTACGCGCCTGTGATTATTTCTTTTAGACGACACAGCCGGGACCCCAAAAAGGAGCCCCGGCAGCGTCGGTCTGAAGCTGGTTATAGGACGCTTATTCGACGATCTCGGTGATACGACCGGCACCGATGGTGCGGCCGCCTTCACGGATGGCGAATTTCTGGAGTTTCTCCATCGCGATGGGGGCGATGAGCTCGATGTCCACGGCGATGTTGTCGCCGGGCATGATCATCTCGACACCCTTCGGGAGGTTGACCACGCCGGTCACGTCCGTCGTGCGGAAGTAGAACTGCGGGCGGTAACCGGTGAAGAACGGCGTGTGGCGGCCACCCTCGTCCTTGGAGAGGACATAGATCTCGGCCTTGGCCTTCTTGTGCGGGGTGATGGACTTCTGGGCGGCAATGACCTGACCGCGCTCAATACCATCCTTGTCGATACCACGAAGAAGAATGCCGACGTTGTCGCCAGCCTGGCCCTGGTCGAGCAGCTTGCGGAACATTTCGATGCCGGTGACGACCGTGGTGACGGTGTCCTTGAGGCCGACGATCTCAACGGTCTCGTTGAGCTTGACGATGCCGCGCTCAATACGACCCGTGGCAACAGTGCCACGGCCCGTGATCGAGAACACGTCCTCGACGGACATGAGGAACGGCTTGTCCATCTCGCGGACGGGCTCGGCGATCTCGGAGTCGATCGCATCCATCAGCTCGGCGAAGGCCTTTTCGCCCTCGGGCGTGCCAGCGAGACCGGCGGTGGCGGAACCACGGACGATCTTGGTGTTCTTGCCGTCGAACTGATACTTGCTGAGGAGATCGCGGATTTCCTCTTCGACGAGCTCGAGGAGGTCCGGGTCTTCGATGAGATCGACCTTGTTGAGGAAGACCACGATCTTCGGCACACCGACCTGGCGGGCGAGAAGGACGTGCTCCTTGGTCTGCGGCATCGGACCGTCAGCGGCGGAGACGACGAGGATCGCTCCGTCCATCTGGGCGGCGCCGGTGATCATGTTCTTGACGAAATCGGCGTGGCCGGGGCAGTCAACGTGCGCGTAGTGACGCTTGGCGGTCTCGTATTCCACGTGGGCCACGGAGATGGTGACGGTCTTGGTCGCGTCACGGACAGTGCCACCTTTCGCGATATCGGAGTAGGCCTTGACCTCGGCGAGACCCTTGCGGGCCTGCACGGCCAGGATCGCGGCGGTCGTGGTGGTCTTGCCATGGTCGATGTGACCGATGGTGCCAACGTTGACGTGCGGCTTCTTGCGTTCGAATGTTCCTTTAGCCATGTGGAGCTTGGAGTATGTGGTTGCGGTTGAAGTTGTTGATTTTGATTAACGTCGGAATCACCGACGGGTTGCCCTGGAGCCCAGAACCGGATTCGAACCGGCGACCTCGTCCTTACCAAGAACGTGCTCTGCCAACTGAGCTATCTGGGCAGACCAAGACACTGGAAAAAACAAAGAGAACGACGAGGCAATGATTACCAAAATCGACCGTCAACTAGATTTTGCGCTATTTAACCAAAAAATCCTAAGTTCCGACCAAGATTCGGTAGCGTCCGGGAGGGAAACGCTCCCCCAAGCGGTAAGACGTCACGAGGTAGTTTCTGAGGAAGTTATCAACCTCATCCCAACCAGAGCCGCTGATCAAGATCGGCTCGCCAATCAGTCCACCGACCCCGATTACCACCAAAAACTCGACCGGCGCAAAATCCACCCTGCTGAATTCAACGCCGCTAAGCGATTGCTCTTTAATGATTTCTTTCGACCCCAAGGGCCGCACTTCGAGGTATCCCGCTCGCACCGGCAAGGTCGCCGATTTCTTGTCCACCTGACCAAAACCTGCAAAAGGCACCTCGTTGCCTTGGGCGAGCAAGTCGGTTGGTCCCTGTGGCACTTGCAACTTTTCTGTCCCAAACAGAGCGAGACTTTGCTCGTTCACAGTGAACTTCGCATCGTAGGTCCCAAAGACTTGGCCGGGTTGCCTCAATCGCTCTGCATTGAGGGGACGCTGCCCGTAATTCCAATTAGTCGGGAAAAACAGCGGCGTGGGATCCATCAGTTCCGCCCTTTCCTGCAGGATTCGGTTGGCCGCCGTCGCACTGGCTCCGGCCAGCTGCACAAAGGGCTGCGCTGTTTTTGCCGGCGGTTGAACCAATTTTTGCTGTCCCCGCACCCACCATGTCCAGCTAATCACCCCGACAAGACCCGCCAGCACCCCGACCCAGACCCGGCGTTTTACGGTGGGAAATGCGAAACTCATCTCGCAGCACACTCCTTCAAGGCTGACTCTCTTCCGCCACCGGCTGCTCCATGGCCAGTTGCGCTTGTGAAAAGCCGACCTGCGATGCCATCAGCGCCAGTTTTGCGAAATCCTGGATCGACACCTGCCGGTCAGCCCGCACCAGCATCACCGCCCCCGGATGCTGTTTCGCATAAGCCTCCATGTGCGTCCTGAGCTCCTTCAAAGTGAATTTGCCGCCTTCAAACAGGATCACATCTTCACGCAGATAACTGACCACCACCGAAGCCGGCACAGCATTCGCCGCCGCCCCTTCGATCCGCGGCAAAACCAACTCGCTGTCTCCCGCCACCCCGACCGGCAACCCGGGTGCCAACACAAATCGCGAGCCCAACAATCCGAAGAAGAGCACGATCAGGGCGACGTTCACCCACGCAAAGACGTCCAGGTCCCGCGGCGGCGCGCTGAGGCGCGACTGCAATTCGAGCGGTCCGTGGATCATTCGCCTCCTCCTTCTCGCTTGCGGTGATCACGCAGCAGGTAGCGCATCAGTTCGTTGCCGATCCACTCCATGTCGTGGACGAGCACCCGCACCCGGCCGGCGAGAAAATGCCGCCCAAGATGGGCGGGGATGGAGACGGCCAAGCCGGCGGCCGCCGTCAGCAACGCCTCCCACATGCCCCCCGCCAGCACGGCCGGGGTCGCGTAGTTGCCGCCCTGGTTGAACAGCCAGAAGGTCTGAATCATGCCGAGCAGGGTGCCGAGCAGACCGAGCAACGGCGCGATCTGCGCGATCGCCGCGAGCGCCCCCACCCTGCGCTCGAGCACGGGCAGTTCCGTCAAGGCGGCTTCCTGCACGGCAAACCGCAACGCCTGTTCGTCCTCGCCCGCGTGCCGGAGCCCGGCCTTCACCAGCTTGGCAACAGGACCGGGCGTTTCCTCACATAGCGTGAGTGCTTCCATGAGGCGGTCCTTTTGCAGCAGGTTCTTGATGCCGTTCAGGAATTCCACGGAACGGATCTGGCTGCGATGCAGATAAAGTGCCCGCTCGGCGAACACGACCAGCGCCGCCACCCCGAGCGCCATCAGCAGCCACATCACCGGGCCGCCCTGCGCGAAGACACTGTAGCTGAAAGCCGTCATGATTGTTGGGCGCGCATCATGCGCCGGCCTTGCGATGCGTCCATGCCAAAGCTCATGGCGTGGTCCCTCCCGCGGCACGGAAGCGCGCCAGCTTGGCCTGGGCCTGGGCGATGCCGCTCAGCCGGTTGTCCACGATGAGCTGGTAGGCGCGCTGCGCCTCGTCGAGGCGGCCCGCCTCCTCGTGCAGTTGTGCGAGTTCCAGCAGCGATTTCGAAAGCCACCAGCGGCCCCTCGGGCCAAGCTTGGCGGCCTGCGCCGCATCCAGCAGGAATGTGTCCACCACCGACCAATAGACCGATTGGGCCCTGTCCGGCTGGCCGCGCTTGGAGAGCGCGTAACCCCAGGTGAAGCCCGCCTCGACCCGCAGATCCGCGGGCGCCGACGGCAGGTCGCGCAACCGCTCGAAGATCGCCGCGGCGCTCTCGTAGTTGGAGACGTTGTTCGCCCCTTGCGCGAGCAGCGTGTTGCCCAGCGCCAGCTGGGCCAGGAGTTCGTCGGGATGGCCGGCATGGTTGTTGACAAGGTATTCGTAAACCAGCCGTGCGTTCGGAAAATCGTTCAGCTTGCGCAGCAGATCGCCCTGCTTGAGCCGCGCGTAGAAGACGATCGGGTCGTTCGCGTAATCCTTGATCAGTCTTTCGAGCCGTTTGCCCGCCTCTTCCAGGTGCCGGTCCAGTCCCTGTCGCTCGAGCAGCAACGCCGCCTGATAGAGCGCGACCGGCGCGTATTCGCTCCGCGCGTATTCGGGTGTCTCCACGAAACTGATCAACACCGCCTGGGCGCCGGCGAGATCGCCCCGCTGCGACAGATGACCGGCCTGCACCAAGTAGGAGTATTGCGCAGCCGTCGTCGCGCGAAAGTCCGCCCGCAGCCGGTCCAGCACGGCCACGCCGTCCGGATCGCGCCCGAGCGCCAGCAGGGACTGGGCCTTGAGCAGATGCGTGGTGCTCGTCACGTCAGTGCGCAAGGCGGCTTCCAACTGCTCGCTCTGGCGCAGCTGCGCCAGCAATTCGTCCGCCAGTCTCAGGGAGATCTCCGGCTGCCCGTTGTCGAAGGCCAGCCGGGCGCGCAGCCACATGAGCCGAATGCGCAGCACCTCGGGCACGCCCTGCACACCGTTCGCCAGCAGGCGCTCCACCCGCGACAGGGCCGCCTGCGTCTGCCCGTCCGCCTGCATGGCCCTCACCAGATTCCATTCCGCCTGCCAACGGTTCTCCGCATCGAAGCCCGAATCTGCCGCCGCGGCATCGAGCTGCTGGACCGCGGCCTCCAGCCGTTCGGCGCGGATTTCCGACAGCACGCGCTGGAACAGCAGAATGCCGGCCGGGGCCGCGAGCGGCGGCGGCTCGCGCAGGGCCGCATCGTAGGCATCGGCCGCATTGCGATAGTCCTCGGCCCGGAAAAACGCCTCGGCCAGCAGCACGCCCAGCTGCGCCCGCTCGGAACCGGCAGGCAGCAGGCCGCGCAGCTGCGCGATCACGTCCGCCGCCGTGCGATAGCGTTTCAAATCCCACGCCACGGCGAGCCGCACCCCGAGCGCAGCCGGCCGCAGCGTCGTGGCGGGGTGATTGTCCAGCAACCGCCGGGCATCTTCCTCCGCCTCCGTGAAATCCTTGTCCGCCAGCGCCGACTGCGCGCGCACCAGCAGCAGGTCCTCGACGATGGGACTCGCCGGCGTCGCCGCGATCAGTGCGCCCAGCTCACGGCGCAGCTGCTCGCGCTCGGCCTGGTTCTTCACCCCTCGCGCCAGCAGATGCAGGGCGAGGCGGCGCGTCTCGGGTCGCTGGGCGTCGCGCACCAGCTCGCGGAACCCCCGCCCCCCCGCCTCGCTGCCATCGCCCGCGATCAGACCGAGCATCAGGCGGAACTGGTCGGCGATGCCGCGCTCACGCGCCGGGATGACCGCCAGCTGCCTTTCCAAGACCTGCTGCGCCTCGCCCGCCCGGCCCAGGGCCGCCAGCGCACCCGCATAGGAACGTGCCGCCTCGTAGCCGGTGCGCTGTCCTTGGAAACGCTCCATGCTGCCGCGCAGGGTCGGCAGCTGATCCTCGCCCGCCTGTCTGGACAGCAAGCGCGACTGCTCCTTGCCCAAATCGAACCGGGCCCGCTGGAGCTCGGACACCGCGGCATTCGCCGCCTGCTCATAAAGCGGATTCGCCCGCGCGGAATCCTCTTCCGCATCGGCGATGCTCGCCGCCAGGAAATACCACCAGCCCCGCTCCGCCATGGGCAGATCCTCGACCCGGCTGGCCGCCAGTTCGGTCCGAGCCTGGGCCGTGCGTCCTGCACGGACCGCCAGCAAGCCTGCGCGAAGGTGATAGCTGCTGTCCTGCGGCCCCGCGTAACCTTGCAGCAACCGCTCGGCCGCCGCGACCTCGCCGGCATCCAGCAACGCCGTCACCAGCGCCAACGTCACCCGCGCCCGTCTGTCCGCCGGCACGCTGGTGTCGGCCAAAATCTCGCGGTAGATGCCGGCCGCCGTCGCAGGAAACCCCGCCTGCTGCGCGGAGTTGGCGCGGCTCTCGGCCACAATCCACTGGCCGGGCACGGTCTGTTGCGCGCTCGCCGCCGTCGCCAGCGGACTCGGATCAACCACCTGGGCGGACACACGCCCGGCCAGCAGGCAAAGCAGCAAAAATAGGGGGCGCACCGGCATCTTCATTCGGCGGCATATCGTGCAACCCGCCCCACCCGCTGGCAAGCGCCGCCTGCTCCAAAGTTGCCCCGACGGTGTAACGTGAAATTTCTCGCGCCGCATTTTCCGTTCCGACAGACATGACCGCGTCTGGTTCAACCCCATCCCTCCCTATGAGTATCGCCCTTGTTCTCCTTCTTGTGCTCGGCGGCGGCGCGTTGCTGATCGGCCTCTGGCTCATCGGCGCCTACAACGGCCTCGTCACCCTGCGCAATCGCTTCAAGAACGCCTTCGCGCAGATCGACGTCCAGCTGAAGCGCCGTTACGACCTCATCCCCAACCTCGTCGAAACCGCCAAGGGTTACCTCAAGCACGAGCGTGAGACCCTCGAGGCCGTCATCGCCGCGCGCAACACCGCCTACGCCGCCTCCAAGGCCGCCGCCGCCAACCCGGCCGACGCCGCCGCCATGAAGGGCCTGCTCGGCGCCGAATCCGGCCTCGCCGGCGCGCTCTCCCGCCTGATGGTCGTCTCCGAGGCCTATCCCGACCTAAAGGCCAACCAGAACATGATGCAGCTCACCGAGGAACTCACCTCCACGGAGAACAAGATTTCCTTCGCCCGCCAGGCCTACAACGACGCCGTCACCGGCTACAACACGACGCGCGAACGCTTCCCGACCAACCTCATCGCCGGCATCTTCAACTTCGCCGAAGCCGCCCTCTTCCAGGTCGACAACGCCGCCGAGCGCGAGGCCCCGAAGGTGAAGTTCAGCTGAACCGGTAGGGCGAATCGTCCGGATGAGCCGTCATGCGGCTCGACAGGAACGCCTCGCCCCACCGAGGGAAAACATGGACTTCTTCGAGGCCCAGGACCGCGCGCGCCGCCGCTCCAAGCGGCTGGTGTTTTTGTTCGCCCTCGCGGTGCTGGGCACGATCGCGGCGGGCTACACGGCGGCTTGGTTCGCCGCGGGCGGGCTCGAATACCAGGGCTTCACGCGCGACCGCTACGGCTCCCGCCAATACCACGCATCGGGCGCCCGGCCGCTGTTTGATCCGAAGCTCTTCCTCGGCGTCGCCGGCACCACGCTGGCCGTCGTCGGCATCGCCTCTCTCTACAAGTGGTCGCAGATGCGCCACGGCGGCGCGGCCGTGGCCGAGATGGTCGGCGGGCGGCGCGTCGAACCGAAGACCCGTGATTTCCGTGAACGCCAGCTGCTGAACGTCGTCGAGGAGATGGCCATCGCCTCGGGCATCCCCATGCCAGCCGTGTTCATCCTCGACGAGGAGCCGGGCCTCAACGCCTTCGCCGCCGGCCTAACCACGGCCGACGCCGCCGTCGCCGTCACGCGGGGCACACTCGACAAGCTCACGCGCGACGAACTGCAGGGCGTCATCGCCCACGAGTTCAGCCACATCCTCAACGGCGACATGCGGCTCAACGTCCGCATCACCGCCATCGTCTTCGGCATCCTCGTCATCGGCCTGATCGGCCGGGGCATCATCCGCGCCCTCTTCCGCGGCCGCGTGCGCACCTCCGGCAAGAAGAAGGGCGGCGAAATCCCCGTGCTCCTCGCGATCGGCCTCGCGCTCATGATCATCGGCTATATCGGCTATTTCTTCGGACGCATGATCCAGGCCGCCGTGTCGCGCCAGCGTGAGTTCCTGGCCGACGCCTCGGCCGTGCAGTTCACGCGCAACCCGCTCGGCATCGGCGGCGCGCTCAAAAAGATCGGCGGCTACGCCCTCGGCGGCACGATGCTCAACAACCACGCGGGTGAGATCGGCCACTTCTTCATCGCCCAGGCCTTCAAGTCCAACTTCGGCGGCCTCTGGGCCACCCACCCGCCCCTCGACGAACGCATCAAGGCCGTCGAACCCAACTGGGACGGCCAGCTCTTCGACCCGCCCGAGGTCGTGGACATCCGGAACGAGTCCTTCGCCACCGCCGGTTTCGGTGGCGGCATCCGCCACACGCCCGAGGAAACCTTCCGCCGCGTCCACGAGGCCCAGCCCGACCTGCCGCCCGCGCGCCCGCCGGTGCGCATGGCCTTCGAACCCGCCAAGGCCGTCGTGGACATCGGCGCGCTCACCGACTCACACTTCCGCCACGCGCAGGCGCTGATCCAGTCCATCCCCGAGCGCCTGCGCGAAGCGGTCCGCGACACCGCCGGCGCCCAAGTCGTCGTTTTCGGCCTGCTGCTCAACGGCGACAAACACGCCCGCGACG
>JAUPWC010000675.1 GCA_030916665.1 Verrucomicrobiota bacterium | reverse complement strand
GGCCTTCGCCGCCGAGGGCATGCGGAAATACGCCGACCTGAACACCATCGCCGCCAGCCTCGTGAAGCCCGGCGGCCTCTTCGTCACCTGCTCGTGTTCCGGCCTCGTGTCGCTGGAGACCTTCGAGGAGTGCGTGATCAAGGGCGTCCACCGCCTGCAGCGCCGCCTCCAGATCTTCGACCGCACCGGCCCCGGCGTGGACCATCCCGTTTACTCGAACTGTCTGGAGAGCCGTTACCTCAAGCTGCTGTGGGCAAGGGTGGTGTGACGGAGGCGACGGCCTTGATCCGGCCGTTTAACCTGCGGACGCGCCTCGGACCGCTATTGCCTTGCCGCGACGGCCCCCGTTTTTATAATCGCCTGATTATTCGGCGTCATGCCCATCCGGATCCAGCTTCTGCCCGACTACGTGCATGTCAACTGGCACGGTGAGCTGACGACGCAGGACTTGGACCTGCTCAGCGTGGAAATGCCGCGGATTGGGTGGCAAATCGGGCACGCGCCCAATGTGCTCCACACTTTCGATGAGACAACCGGCTCCGCGCTTCGCTATGACGCGATGCACAGCTACGGCCGGAATCTCCAGCAGGTCAAGCTGCCGAACCCATGCCGCGTCGCCTCAGTTTGCAACCATACGATTGGCTTTGGACTGGCCCGCATGATGCAGCTGATCAACCAAAACCCCGACCTGGACATGAAGGTTTTTTCCGAAAAGGAAGCGGCGTTGTGCTGGCTCACGGAAACACCGAAGAAACCCGAATAGGGCACCATCCGCGTCAGTGATGTTGCGGGGGATACGGGAATATCCAAGAAGACTCAGTCAGTGAGCGGGAGTCATTGATGACAGGGGGTGGGCCTGACGCTGCGAGGAACTTCCCGTGTTGCATTGAAGAGGTTCACCCCCGCCATGCTGATCACCGAAATCGCCCGGAAGACCAAAGTCTCCTCCGCGACCGTATCGCGGGCCATCAACCCGAACCTACACTGGTTCCAGGAGCAGCTGCTGCAAGTGCAGTCGACAAATTCCCGCTAACCCGAGTTCCGCAGTTCGCGCCTGAGGTGAAAAAATCTTCAGAGGAGAGGCCGCGAGCGCTTGCGCCGGCCCCAGAGTGAGCGGGACGCCCAAAGTCGAGGTAGTGCCGAACACCCCATTGTCGGGGGTCGGGTTTTCCGGGATACTGCGGGCATGTTCCTGCGACGGAAAAACAGTTGCTCGCCCACCTCGGCCTGCGCCTGCCCAAAGGGGCCCGGGAAATACCCGATGTAGTGCCGAAAACAGGGGGCTGATTGATGCAAACCCCTGACCGACAGTCATCGCGCTTCGCGAACTGCGGAACTTGGGTTAAGATCGGTTTGCTCGGTAGCCGGGGTAATCGGCCCGCCGATGGCTTGACAGGTTAATACTGTATTCATACTATCTCGGTATGCCAGCGACTACCATAAAGCTAGAAGCCGATTTGGTCAAAAAGGTCACGGCGCTGAAGCCGAAGGATGAAAGCATCTCGGCCTTCGTGCGGGAGTTGATCGAAAAGGAGCACCAGGCGCGGGCCAATCGCGAGGCGGCGGGACTCTATCAGGAGTTTTTGGACAAAAATCCCGAGGAGCGCACAGCGATGGAGGTGTGGGAGTCGGCTCCGTTGGTGGACGATGTCGAACCCAAGAAGCCATGAAACGCGGCACGGTCGTGTGGGTGGATTTGAGCGACACGCAGCCGCCGGAAATGGGCAAGGTGCGGCCGGGGATCGTGGTGTCGGGCACGGCGCACAATGAGGTGCTCAACACCGTCGTCGTCGTGCCGACTTCGAGCATCGCGCCGGAAATCTGGCCGCTGCGCGTGGCGATGGGCAACTTTGCGGGCAAGGACAGCTTCGCCGTGATTCCCGGCATCCGGCAGGTGCGCAAGGGACGGTTGAAAGGTGCGCTCGGGCAACTCACGCACGCCAAGCTCGTGGAGCTGGACGAGTGTCTGGATGCGTATCTGCGATAGGGGTATTGGGGTGGGCAGCCCGCTTGCGGGCGCTCAGGGGAGGCGCGCGCAAGCGCGCTGGCCCACATCAATCCGCGGTTCACGGCGCGCTGAGGCCCGGGATTATCCAGTGCTCGTTCGGGGTGTGCGCGGTGCGCATCAGCTCTGCGAGGCGGGTGACGATCTCGGGGTGCTTCGCGGCGAGGTCGGTTTGCTCGGCCAAGTCGGCCGTGAGGTCGTAGAGTTTGATCGGTGCCATCACGTTGTTTTCGCGGATGCCTTTCCAACGGCCGTCGAGGAGCACGGCCTGGCTCACGCCGTTTTCGTGGAATTCCCAGTAGAGGTAAGGATGGCGTTTCTGCGCCCCGTGGCCGAGCAGAGTGGGGGCGAGGCTGAGGCTGTCGAGGTTGGCGGGGATGGTCAGTCCGGCGAGTTCGGCGAAGGTGGCGAAGAAGTCGCCGAAGTAGCCGACGTGGTCCGAGACGCCGCCCGCGGCGATGGTGCCGGGCCAGTGTGCAATGAGCGGCACGCGGATGCCGCCCTCGGTGAGGGAGCGTTTGATGCCGGAGAGCGGGCCGCAGACTTCGAAGAACTTCGGGTCGTAGGCAGGACCGGCTTCGTTGTGGGGGCCGTTGTCGCTCGTGAAGATGACCAGCGTGCGCCGGTCGAGGCCGCGGGCCTTGAGGTCGGCCATCAGTTCGCCGACCTGGGCGTCGAGGCGCGTGATGGTGGCGGCGTGGGCCTTGACGGTGTCGGGCCAGGGCTTGTCCGCGTAGGGGCCGAAGTCCGGCACCTCGTGGCCGTCGCCGAGTTCGCGGGCGCGCTCGTTGTTGGCGTGCGGCACGATGACCGAGAGGTAGAGGAAGAACGGACGCCGCGCGTTCTCCGCGACGAAGGCCCTGGCCTCCTGCGCGAACAGGTCGCCGGCGTAGGCGAGTTTCCTGGTGGCGTAGCCGACGCCCTCGACGGGACCGACTTTGACGAGGTCGTTGGGCAACGGCACCTTCACGCCGTCGCGCCAGAGGAAATCGGGAAAGTGATTGTGCGCGTGTGTCTGGCTGAGGAAGCCAAAATACGTGTCGAAGCCCTGCTTCCGCGGCTCGCCGGGCTCGTCGATCAGGCCGAGGCCCCACTTGCCGACGAGACCGGTGCGGTAGCCGGCGCCCTGCAGCACGCGCGCGACGGTCACGTCCTCGGGCAGGAGCGTCTGCGCGCCGGGGCGGTTGGGGCCGGCGTTGCCGCGCACGCGGGTGTGGCCGGTGTGCTGGCCGGTCATGAGCACACTGCGCGACGGCGCACAGACGGTGCTGCCGGCGTAGAACTGCGTGAAGCGCAGGCCTTCCGCCGCCATGCGGTCGAGGTGGGGCGTGGCGATGAGCTTCTGGCCGTAGCTGCCGAGTTCGCCGTAGCCGAGATCGTCGGCGAGGATGAGGATGATGTTCGGCGGCGGCTCCGGGCGCAGGGTCTGCGCGGAGGCGTTGAGCGCGAGCAACACGATGAAAACCGACAACGGGGCGAGAAGGTGCTTCATGCGGGAAACGGCAGCTTGAGACAATTTCGGGCCTGGGACCAGTCTGGGTCAGAGGTGTGGCGTCGGACGGTCGGAGGGGTGATTGGACGATCGGGACCTGTTGCGACTCGCGCATAAGCCCGACGTCGAAGGTGAAAGCTGCCGCGTCAATCCCCGCCACATGCCGCCCTGTCGGGTTCCCCTCTGCAGAGGGGATTTTTGTTGGCGCTGGTTTGGCTCCCCTCGCGGAGAGGGGTGGCGCGATAGCGACGGGTGGGTCTGGCTGATTGGCGAGCCCAATAGGCGCGCGGTTGCGGCGAGGTCAGGCCATTCCCGGCTGCTGGAACGAATGTTGCGCCCAGCGTCCTGCTCACGGCCTGCGGCAGAGCGCCACGCGCACGG
>JAUPWC010000674.1 GCA_030916665.1 Verrucomicrobiota bacterium | reverse complement strand
TGCCGCCATCGTAGAGGACGGGCGGCAGCTGCAGGTGCGCCACCGCCCGCTGGTCCCACACGGTGTAGGTGCCGACGCAGGCGGCGCAGGCGAGCCCGTAGAAAATCCCTTGGCGCAGGTGGGCGCGGTCCGCCTGCAGCAGCCCGGGGCCGCCCGTCAGCAGGAAGACGCAGGCGATGATGATCCCGCCGCCGGCGAGGGCCAGCGGGGTGGGGCGTTCGCCGAAGAACACGATCGCGCCGACCGTCGCCAGCAGCGGGGCGGTGCCGCGGGTGAGCGGATAGACCAGCGAGAAGTCGCCGTGACGATAGGCGCGCTGCAACAAGAGGGAGTAGATCGTCTTGAGCACGCCGCTGCCGGCGACCACCCACCACAGGCCCACCGGCAGGACCGGTTGATGCCAGAGCCAGTAAGCGACCCCGGCCACGGCGTAGAGGCCGAGGGCGAACACGCTCGACACCCACACGAAGGGCAGGCCGCCGCCCGAGCGCTTGGCCGCGAAGTTCCAGCCCGCGTGGATGAACGCGGCAACGAGGACCAGGGCGAGTGCGGGGAGGGTCATGCGGCGGAAGTTTTCCTGGCAGGAAACACGCTCAGAGTGTCATTCTGAACGAAGTGAAGAATCCAGCATGATGTGCGTTGAGGATCCCACTGGATCCTTCGCTTCGCTCAGGATGACAGGGTTGAGCTGATCTGTTTCGCCCCGGCCGGGACTGCACTGCGCCGGTCGGCGGAGGATGGCGGCGGGGAATGTGCGTGTCTTTCGTGCATTTCGTGGTGACCTCTCCCTCTCCATGCAAACCGTGCTCAAGGAACTCCGCCTGACGCTTGCGCTGGCCCTGCCCATGGTCGTGGCGCAGGTGAGCCAGATGCTGATCGGCATCACGGATGCGGCCATGATCGGCCGCGTGGGCACGGCGGAGCTGGCGGCGTCGGCGTTTTCCGGCGGCGTGTTCGGCCTGTTCTACGTGGCCGGCATCGGCCTGCTGATTCCGGTGGGCGTGTTCACGGCGCGCGACCACGGGGCGGGCGACGATGCCGGCTGCGTGGCGTGGCTCAAGCACGGCAAGGTGATGGCGCTGGTGGCGGGCACGGGTTGTGCCCTGCTCATGGCGGCGCTCACGCCGTGGCTGCATCTCTTCGGCCAGCCGCCGGAGGTCGTCGCCGTGGTGAAGCCGTTCTACCTGCTCTATGCGGTGTCGCTGATCCCGGTTTTCTATTTCCAGGTGCAGCGGCAGTATCTCGACGCGCTCGGCCGGCCCTGGGTCGGCACGATCATCATGCTGGTGGACGTGGCGCTGAACGGATTGTTCAACTGGGTGCTCATCTGGGGGCACTGGGGCATGCCGGCGCTGGGTCTGACCGGTGCGGGGGTGGCGACGCTCACGGTGCGGTTGCTGGCGGTGGCGACCATCGCCTTCTGGCTGCGGCGGGAGCGCGGGGCGCCGGGCGGGTTGGAACGCGCACGCTTCCGCGAGATGCTGGCGATGGGCGTGCCGGCGGCGGGCAGCCTGCTGTTCGAGTGCGGGGCGTTTTCCGCGGCCATGCTGATGATGGGTTGGCTGGGTGCGACCGCGCTCGCGGCGCATCAGGTCGCGCTCAGCTGCGCGTCGTTCACCTTCATGTTTCCGCTCGGTCTCTCGATGGCCACGAGTATCCGCATCAGCAAGGCGCGCGGCGAGGGCCGGCTGGCCGAACTGCGGCCGATCGGGTTCGGTTCGCTGGGTTTCACCAGCCTGCTCATGGTGGCGTTCGCCCTGATCTTCGGATTCGGGGGCACGGTGCTCGCGCGGGGTTTCACGCCGGATCCGGCGGTTGTGGCACTTGCGGCGCAGTTGCTCGTGGTCGCGGCGATCTTCCAACTCTTCGACGGCGGGCAGGTGGTGTCGGCGGCGGCGCTGCGCGGCCTGACCGATGTGAAGGTGCCGACCGTGATCACATTCATCGCCTACTGGGTGATTTCCCTGCCGGTGGGCTACCTGCTGGCGTTCCACACGCGGTTGGGGCCGGTCGGCATCTGGGCCGGGCTGGCGAGCGGTCTGGCCTGTGCCGCGGTGCTGCTGGGGTGGCGTTTCCACCGGCTGACCAGACTTCGCTGAGCCTACGGCTGACGGACCCGCCTGCGCGGGCGGGAGCTTTGCCTCCGCCGTGCCGATGAAGGCCTGAAGTCCCATTATAAAAACCGGATCGGCGGCTGGCGAAACCGCGGGTTCTGGGCATGGTGCGCTGCCATGAAACTTCTGACTCCCGTCACCGTCGGTGACCTCTCGCTGCCCAACCGTGTGCTCATGGCCCCGCTCACCCGCGTGCGCGCGGACCAGCAGCATGTGGCCACCGACCTGATCGCCGAGCATTACCGCCAGCGCGCCAGTGCCGGCCTGCTCATCGCCGAGGCCACGATGGTGGCGGCCGATGCCCGGGCGTTTGGCGACGAGCCGGGTATCTACAGTCCCGCCCACGTCGAGGGTTGGCGCAAGGTCACGACTGCCGTCCACGCCGCGGGTGGCCGCATCGCGCTCCAGCTCTGGCACCCCGGCCGCGCCAGCCATCACGACCTGAACAACGGCGTGCAGCCGGTTTCGTCCTCGAACAAGGCCATCCGCGACGACACGATCCACACCCCGAAGGGCAAGCAGGTCTATCCGGTGCCGCGTCCGCTGCACAGCGACGAATTGCCCGGCATTATCGGCCTGTTCCGGCGCGGTGCGGAAAACGCGCTCGAGGCCGGCTTCGACGCCGTCGAGCTGCACGGCGCGCACGGCTATCTGCTCGACCAGTTCCTGCGCGACGGCGTGAACGACCGCACCGACGCCTACGGCGGCAGTCTCGCCAACCGCGCCCGGCTGTTGCTGGAGGCGACGGACGCCGCGATCGACGTCTTCGGCGCGGGGCGCGTCGGCGTGCGTGTCTCGCCGCTGGTTTCCTTCAACGACATGAAGGACAGCGATGCGCCCGCGCTCGTGGCCCACGTGGCGGAGGAGCTGCAGAAGCGCGGCGCGGCCTTCCTGCACTTGCGGCACGCGAAGCACGACGGCCCCGGCGAACAGGAACTCGCCCGCATCGCCCGCCGCCACTACCGCGGCGCGCTCATCCTCAACGGCGGCTTTGATCGCGACAGCGGCGAGGCGGCCGTGCAGAGCGGGTGGGGCGACGCCATCGCCTACGGCCTGCCCTTCCTCGCGAATCCCGACCTGCCGCGCCGTTTCCTGCTCAACGCCCCGCTGAACCCGGTGGACGAAAAGCGCCTCTATTCGCCGGGACCGAAGGGTTACACGGATTATCCGTTTCTGAAGGAGTGAGTGGATTCAAAATCCGAGCCGCGCGCGCAATCCGGCCTCGTCGAGGCCGGTGATGCTCACGACTTTCTGGCGGGACTTGTCTCCGCGCAGAAGCGTGAGGTTGCGGCGCGGGAGGCCGAGGGTCTCGGCGAGGAAGTCGAGCAGTTCGTCGTTGGCGCGACCTTCGAGGGCGGGGGCGTGGACCTTGACCTTCAACGCTGAGCCCAGCCAGCCCACGACCTCATTGCGCGGGGCGTTGGGGATGATCTTCAGCTCGAGGGTGCAGGCGGGCATTGGGCTCGGGGGGGATTTCAATCGTTCTCCTTCCCGTAATCCTAATCGTTCTCTCGGCTGGGTCGGAGGAGAATGAGAACGATTAAGAGAACGAGAACGAATCAATCCAGTGCTTCGCGCAGTGCGCCGATGATCTCCTCGACAGGTTCGGTGCCGATGCAGAGGCGGAGCAGGTCGGGGTCGAGCTTGCTGGCGGCGAGCTCGGCCAGGCCGGCGGGCGTGGTGACGAGGTCGTAATGCGCCAGATACATGAAGGGGCAGATCAGCGTGGTCTTCATGCCGAAGCTCGGGCCCTTGGGCAGGCGCAGCCGGTCGTAGAATTTTTCGAGCGCGCCGGGTGCCTTCAGCGTGAACGTGATCATGCCGCCGGTGGCGTCGGGCGAACGGGCGAGCTTCAGGTAGTTGGCGCGACTGCCGGGCTGGAGTGCCCAGAACACGTCCTTCACGGCGGGGTGTTTTTCGAGGAAGGCGACGACCTTGGGCGTGCCGGCGTGGATCTTGGCGAGCACATCGCGCGTCTGGCCGATCTGCCAGGCAAGGCGGGCGGCGTCGCGGGCGTAGAGCGGCTCGACCAGTGGGCCGATACCGGCGCGCAGGGCCGCGGCGTCGGGGCCGGCAGGGTTCACCGCGACGAGACCGGCGGTGAGGTCGCCCTCGCTGGCCGTGTATTTGGTGAGGCTGCTGATGACGAGGTCGGCGTGCGGCAGCACGTCGAGCGCAAACAGCGAGCTCATCGAGGGATCGACCAGCAGGTGCGCGCCGTGCCGGCGGCAGATCGCGGCGATCGCGGGCAGGTCGGGCGTCTGGATGAGCGGGTTGGTCGGCACCTCGGCGACGACGCCGGCGATACGGGCGCCGTGCGCGGCGAAGATGCGGCGCAGGCCGTCGAGGTCCGACACGTCGCGCACATAGACGTAGTCCGCGGGCTTCGCGGTGAACTTCTGGAGGATGGCGATGGTGTCGAGGTAGAGCCAGCCGAGCTGGAGCCAGACGGTGCGGCCGCGCGGGGCCTGCACGGCGTTGACGGCGCGGAAGGCGGCGTTCACCGCGCTCATGCCGCAGCTGGCAAGGAAAAGGTCGGCGTCGGTCGCGCCGGTGAGCGCGGACCGGAGCTGGCGGCGGATCTCGGCGGGGGCGTCGCCCTTGAACACGTCCTCGGGGTGGGGCGCGGTCAGGAGCTTGAGGGCGACGAGGTGGTCCTCGGCCTCGCGCGAGGAGAGGAAGCCGCCGATGTTCTGGAGAAAGACCTTGGCGCGGGCGTAGGAGTCGGCCGACTCGGGGTGCGACACGCCGAACAGGCCGTGCTGGGTGTAGAGCTCGGCGCCGCGGGCCGAGGTCAGGTGGGCGACCAGCGCGCGGGCCATCGCGGCCGACGAGGTGAGCCAGAGGGTGCGGCCGTGGAGCGCCGGCGTGGACTGGGTGAAATGCTTCACCAATTGCCGGGTGAACGGGTGGACGACGAAACGCGGGTAGCCGTTGGTGAGGTGTTTCACGACCTCGGGGTTCTTCTCCTCGTAGCCGCGCACGTCGTGCATCGTGGGCAGGCTACACGACACGGCGTGCGGACTGGCCGGGATGGATTGCCCGAGGGGCAGCGGTTGGAAGCAGGAGGAACTCACGGGTCCGGCAGCCTCTACGGCGGCGGTGGGGATGACAACAGCGGGTTTTGTCTTATGGCGGGAGATGCCGCACCAATCCCGGGGCGGGGCGCCCCGGCTCCAATGGGGCGGATGCACAAAATCCCCGCAACGTGTCATTCTGAGCGGAGCGAAGAATCCAGGGAAAGAGTGACAGCTGGGGCTGGATCCTTCGCACTGCTCAGGATGACAGGCGGTGGGAAAATATCTTTGCCGTGTGGCCCGGTTTGGCGCGGACTGGCAGCCGATGAAACTGCTTTCCTGGAACGTAAACGGCGTGCGCGCCGCCCTCGGCAAGGGCCTGTTGGACTGGATGAACGCAAGCAAGGCCGATGTGATCACCCTGCAGGAGGTCAAGGCCACCGCCGGCGACGTGCAGGGCGTGGTCTGGCCCAAGAGTTACGAGCTGGTCTGGAACGCCGCGCAGAAAAAAGGCTACAGCGGCACCGCGCTGTTCAGCCGCAAAAAGCCGCTGAGTGTGACGCTTGGCCTCGGTTCGCCCGAGCACGACGCCGAGGGCCGCGCCATCACGGCGGAGTTCGACGAGTGCTACGTCGTCGGTGTCTATGTGCCCAACGCGCAGCCCGAGCTCGCGCGCATCGGTTTCCGCCAGGCCTGGGACAAGGCGCTGCTGGCCCACGCGAAGAAACTGGAAAAGAAGAAGCCGGTCCTGTTCTGCGGCGACTTCAACGTCGCCCACGAGGAGATCGACCTCGCCCGCCCGAAGGAGAACGTGGGCAACCCGGGTTTCTCCGACGAGGAGCGCGCCGGTTTCCGTGACTATCTTGCGGCCGGATTCGTCGACACGTTCCGCCAGTTTGAGCAAGGGCCGGGGCACTACAGCTGGTGGACCTACCGCGCCAACGCCCGCGCCAACAACGTGGGCTGGCGCATCGACTACGTGATGGCCTCGGCCGCCCTCAAGCCGCGCCTCAAGCGCGCGTGGATCGAGGCCGACGTGCATGGCAGCGACCATTGTCCGGTGGGCGTGGAGTTGAAATGAGCCGCGGTTCCGCGCGGGCAAAACTGCCCGCCAACATCCGCCGCCGCCGCTCGGGCCTGCACGGGTGGGGGATCTTCGCGCGCGACTTCATCGCGCAGGACACCCGCATCATCGAGTATGTCGGAGAGCGCATCACGAAGGCCGAGGCGCAGCGGCGCGAGGACCGGCGGCTGGCGCGCCGCGCGGCGGGCGGGGACGGGTGCGTGTATGTTTTCGAGGTCAGCCTGCGCCACGACATCGACGGCCAGGTGCCGTGGAATCCCGCGCGGCACATCAACCATTCGTGCGCGCCCAACTGCGAGGCGCAGATGGACCGCGGCCGGATCTGGATCGTCGCGCTCCGCGACATCGCGCCGGCCGAGGAGCTGACCTACGATTACGGCTTCAGCTACGCCGAATCGCGGCACCATCCGTGCCGGTGCGGGGCCAAGGACTGCGCGGGTTTCATCGTGGAGCAGGCCCAGCGCTGGCGGCTGCGGCGGGCCTCCCGGGGTTTGAAGTAAGCCGGAATCCGGCTACTTTTTCCGGCACCCCTTGCCCCATGCGCAAATTGTTCGCCTCCCTGCTGGCGGTCGTTTTGGCCTCATCCGGCCTCGCGGCCGCGTCCGAGCCGCAGCTGCTCCGCGTCACCTACCGCAGCCCGGCGCTCAACGCCGAGCGCGATTATTTTGTCTATCTCCCGCCCGGTTTCGCGGAGCAGGAGAAGTGGCCGGTGATCCTGTTCCTCCACGGCAACGGCCAGCGCGGCGACGGCAAGGGCGAGCTCGACTACGTCCTCGAGCACGGTCCGCTGTTTGAGGCGTGGTGCCAGAAGCGCGACCTGCCGTTCGTCATCATCTCGCCGCAGATGCCGATGCAGGATCAGGGCGAGGTTGACTACATCAAGTCGCGCACGCGCGCCCAGATTCCGCAGCGCCGGCCCGACGGCATCAACCCGCTGCGGTGGTTCCCCCGCAGCCAGGAACCGATGGACGGCCAGCGGACCACGGAGCTGCCGGCCGAAGTGACCGACCTCGCCCGCGACCCGCGCGGGTGGAACATCCTCGAGAGCGAATTGATGGGCCTGCTCGACCACGTGGTGACGGCCTACAAGGGCGACGCAAAGCGAGTGTATCTGACCGGCCTGAGCCTGGGCGGCGAGGGCAGCTGGGTGTTGGGCGCGGCTCATCCGGAGCGTTTCGCGGCCATCGCGCCCGTGGTCGGATACGGGCCGCCATCCGCTGCGCCCGGGCTGGCCGCGGCGAGGATGCCGATCTGGGCCTTCGCCGGCGGTCGCGACCCGGCCGACCCGGTGAAGTATTTTTACCCGATCTTGAACGAGCTGGAGAAACTCGGCCACACCGGCGTGCGCTTCACCATCGAGGCCGATCTGGGCCACGACGCGTGGATGCGCGTCTATGCCGGGCAGGATCTCTACACCTGGTTTCTCAAGCACTCGCGGTGAGTCGGCCTCACTTCGCCGGGGCGAACACCGAGCCCAGCTCCTTGGCCGGGTCCACGAAACGGATGGCGGTGATCCTCCCGGCCTCGTCGAGGCTGAGCACCGTGAGTTTGTCCTCCTGTGTCGGATAGCGGTCGAGGAAGTGCTCGGCGTCGGCGAGCAGGATGCGGTGCGGATACTTCCGCATCTTGGGCAGGGCAAAGGCGCGCCCGATGCCCGGCATGCCGTGGATGTTGGAGATGAACACGGCGTGATGCCTTCCGAGAAAATCCGCCGGCTGTTTCGCGTAGAAAGCGTTGGCGGCCTTGCCCGGACTCATGGCAAAGGCGACGATGACCAGGCGGGTGCCGCGCTCATGGGTGTAGGCCTTGTCGTGCTGGTCCTTGGTGGTGAAGGTTTCGAAGGTGTCGCCCACCTGGTAGACGCCAGCAAAGGCCGAGACCCCGGCGACCAACGCGAACAGGAGTGCGGTGATAGTTTTCATGGGTGGAGCCAAGCAGGTGGCAGCCGGCAGGCGAATGCGAAAACAGTCGTGCGCTGCGCGAGTTCCCGCGACAACGTCAGGCATGAGCACCGCCGCCGAAATCAAGCAACTCATCCTGCGCCGGCCGAAACTGACACTCGCTGCGGCCGAGAGCCTCACGGCCGGGCAGATACAGGCGCGGCTCGCGTCGGTCTCAGGCTCGTCGGAGTATTTCCTCGGCGGCGTGACCGCTTACGCGCTGGAGCAGAAGGTAAAGCTGCTCGGTGTGAATCGAGCGCATGCGAAAGCGGTGAACTGCGTGTCGCAACGCGTGGCGGTCGAGATGGCCGCCGGCGCTTGCCAGCTGTTCGGCGCCGATCTGGGCGTGGCCACGACCGGTTACGCCGAACCGTCGCCCGCGCAGAAAGTGCGCACGCCGCACGCCTGGTGGGCGCTCTGCCACCGTCGGCGCGGTGCGGCGGTGGTGCTTTCCGGCCTGATCGAGGTGCCCGGCGCCGATCGCGTCACGGTGCAGGAGCGCGTGGCCGAGGGCGTGCTGAGCGAACTGGTGAACTATCTGAGCGAGCTGCGGGCCTGAGGCAGGTCGGCGCTAAACTCCAAGCATCCACCGCCCTTAAATTTTGCCATCGCGAGGTCCGCAAAGCGGGCCGTGGCGATCCAGCTGGATTGCTTCGTCGCTTCGCCCCTCGCAATGACGGCCCGAAGCACGGGACGGTGCTTGTGTCCGGACTTTCAACCGGCAAATGGCGGAGTGTGCCGGCAGGCTCCTGCAACCCGACCAAGACCGCTCCGCCCCCCAAAGAAAAACCCGCCGGGATCAGGCCGGCGGGTCGAGATGACCAGAGAATGAGGAGGACGGTTACTGCGTCAGGCGGGTTACGTAATCCATCAGGAACTTCGCCTCGGCGGGGGGCTGCACCCAGTCGCTGTAGAGCAACTCGGGCATGCGGTGGCTGGCGTTGTAGAACAGCTCGTTGGCCTTCTGGTTGGGCGAGAGGTAGCCGGTCTTGAGGGTCGCGCCGGCGTAGAGGCCTTCCTGCGAGGAATACATGTAGACGTTGGCGTCGCCGGGCAGGTATTTGGTGACGGCCTCGCGCTCGGCGGCGCGGATGCCGGCCACGGCCTTGGCGTCGGCGCCGAGGTTCATGCGGTTGCGCAGGAGCAGGCGCGCGGTGTTGTCGTCCATGAGCAGATAGACGGCGTTAATGGCCTTGGCGCCGGCCTGGAGGCCGAAGCTGAACTCGCCGGCTTTGAGGAAGGCGGGCACCGACCACTTGCCGTTGGGCCGGCGCACCAGGGCGACGCCGTAACCGTCCTTGATGCCGACGATCAGGCCGCCTTGGAACTGGTTGATGATAACGATGCCCTTGGCGCGCCGGAGATCCTGCGCCGGGATGGCGGTTTTGACGTTGCCCTGAATTTCCTGGAGGATGGCCTCGCAGGAATCGAGCTGCGTGATGACGCTGTTGCGCGAGAGACTGCCTTCGGCGGACAGGCTGACGGCCAGGGTGGCCAGGCAGAGGACGGCGGTGAGAAACTTCTTCATTGGTTGGTGATGGACAGCAAACGGGCAGGGGAGTGCCGGATTGCTGTCAGGGACTAAACACATTCACCGGGCGAAAGAAAGCCTGAGTTC
>JAUPWC010000673.1 GCA_030916665.1 Verrucomicrobiota bacterium | reverse complement strand
TCGACGAGACCACCGAGACGGACGCCGCCGTGCCGGAGGAGTTCATGCGCTACCAGTGGACGCGGCTGGCCGGTGGCGAGCCCACGCCGGAGTTTGTGGCGCAGGTGAAGCGCCTGCTGGAGGCGCCCAAGAAACCGGCCCTGAAGACCGAGCATCCCAAGCCGCCGACGCTGCCGCCGCACTTCAAGTCCACGCCGCCGCAGGTGGGATCAGGCGAGCCCGCCCGACAGAAGAAAGGTCTCCCCGGCTGGGCGATCGGTGCGTTGGTCGCAGTCGTCGTCGGCCTCGGCGTGGCCGTGTTCAGCTCGCG
The DNA here is from genome assembly GCA_030916665.1 of Verrucomicrobiota bacterium. GTDB lineage: Bacteria > Verrucomicrobiota > Verrucomicrobiia > Opitutales > Opitutaceae > Lacunisphaera. The sequence goes on along the minus strand of JAUPWC010000673.1, from coordinate 3,023 downwards.
TCAACCCGCCCCGGACCCCAGACCCCAGACCCCGGACCCCAAACCGGCCCTGGTCACGATTCCCGTCGCCCCGATCAACGACAAGTCCATCGCCGTCCTGCCGTTCGAGAACCGCAGCGAGGACAAGGCCAACGCCTACTTCACCGACGGCATCCACGAGGACATCCTCACCAACCTCGCGCTCATCCGCGAGCTGCGCGTCGTCTCGCGCACCTCGGTCATGCAATACCGCGCGACGACCAAGCCGATGAAGCAGATCGCGCAGGAACTCGGCGTGACCTACATCCTCGAGGGCAGCGTGCGTCGCTCGGGCAACAAGGTGCGCGTCACCGGCCAGCTCATCCACGCCGCGACCGACGAGCATCTCTGGGCCCAGTCCTATGATCGCGACCTCACCGACGTCTTTGCGATCCAGTCGGAGGTCTCCCGGCAGATCGCCGGGGCGCTGAAGACGGCGCTGTCTCCGGAGGAGAAGAAGCTGATTGAGCACCGGCCGACGGAAAACCTGGCGGCCTACGAATCCTACACCAAGGCCCGGCAAATCCTGTCCAGCGGGAACCAGCGGAACTTTGACCAGTTGGTGCCCTTGCTGACGACCGCCACGCTCCTTGATCCCAAGTTTGCCCAAGCCTGGGCCGAATTGGGTTCGGTTTACGCCCGGCGTTATTTCGACCACTGGGAACGGACGCCCGAGGTCCTGGCCAAGGCGAAGCTGGCGATTGAGCAGGCGGTCGCGCTCTCGCCTGACGATCCGACCGTGATCTCCAAGCTCGGCGACTACTACTATTATGGTTTTCGGGATTACCCCAGCGCGGCCGCGCAATACCGGAAACTCACCGACCAGTATCCCAATTTTGCCCCGGGCTTCGCCTCGCTGGCCTTCATTCACCGCCGCCAGGGTCGTTGGGGTGACGCCATGACGGAATTGCGGCGGGCCGTTCAGCTTGAGCCGCGCAATGCCCGGTATCTGAACGCGCTGGCCGAAACGGCGGCGGCGCTGCGGCTTTACGATGAGGCGGAAGCGACCTACCGCCAGCTCGCCGCCCATGATCCGGAAAACATCCAGGCCAGGGTGGCGCGGGTTCTCGTGCCCTTTTATGCCCGGGGTTCGAAGGCTGAAGCCAAGGAATTGATCGAGCAGTTCAGGCAGGATCCAAAATACGCCGCCCGGGCAAATCAGTTTGAGGCCCGGATCGGCAACCTGATGGGTGATCTCGCTGCGGTCGTCCGCTTCTCGCGTGAAGTCATGGCAAAAGCGGCCGGAAAATCCGTGCCGTGGCGCAACCTCTCAGACTGCGCGTGGAATCTCTGGCTCAATGGCGACGTGGAAGAAGCGCGGACCTGGGCTCGGCAGGTGGTGGCTGAGGGTAGGGCTTCCCTGGAAAAGGAGCCCGATCATCGGGCTTGGTTTCAGTTGGCCCAGGCTTATGTGGTCCTCGGAGATCAGGCAGAGGCCCTGCGTTGCACCCAGGCTGCGAGGGGCCTTGCGTCCGAGGCGGCGGACAAATGGGACGGTCCTGGGGTCAGTCTGCAGGAAGCCTTGATTTTGGCGGCGTTGGGCGAAAAGGATCGGGCGCTGGCGGAGGTCGCGCGCTTGTTGCGCACGCCCGGGAAGGCCAACGTCCATGAATTGCGGCACAACGTCGATTGGCACCCTCTCCAGGGCGACCCGCGGTTCGAGGCGTTGCTCAATGACCCGAAGAACAATGAGCCGCTTTTCTAAGATGAGGGGAATGCTCAACGCCGCACGTTCAATGGTCCGATCATTTCAAGGCAGGTTTTCCGGGATGGCCGGACGGTGGAACGCACTGCTCCCCAGTGCGTTGATCGGGAGAAGCGCATTGAGGAGCAATGCGCTCCACCTGCTCGGTGTGCTGTCTGGGTTGAATAATCCATGAGCGATCCCGCCCGAGCCGTTTTCCTGAGCTATGCCCGCGAGGACGCCGAGGCGGCACGGCGCATCGCCGACGCCCTGCGCGCCTTCGGCCTCGAGGTGTGGTTCGACCAGAACGAGCTCCGCGGCGGCGACCAGTGGGACGTGAAGATCCGCGGCCAGATCAAGGCCTGCGCTCTGTTCATCCCGATCATCTCGCAATGCACCGAGGAGCGCACCGAGGGCTACTTCCGCCGCGAGTGGAAACTCGCCGTGGACCGCACGCACGACATGGCCGGCAGCCGGGCTTTCCTCGTGCCGGTGGTCATCGACGCCACGCCCGAGGGCGGCGCGGCTGTGCCGGAGGAGTTCATGAAGGCGCAATGGACGCGCCTGCCGGGCGGTGCGCCGTCGCCGGAGTTCGTGACGCAGATCAAGCGCCTGCTCGAAGCGCCGCGCAAACCCACGCTGAAGGAGCACGCTCGGCCGCCCACGCTGACGCCCTTCCTGGAGCAGGCTTGGCAGGCCAAGGAGGCGGCAGCCCAGGCCGCAGTGCAAAAGCAGCGCAACCGCTCGCGCTGGACCGTGGGGGCCGTGATCGCCGTGGTCGCCGCCATCGCGACCGCCGTGTGGGTGGGGCGCAAACCGGCCGCGTCACCGGAGGCATCCGCCCCTTCGCAACCGACCCCGACCGTCGCGCCTGTGGTCGTCCTGCCTCCCGCCTCCATTCTCCCTTCTCCCTCGAATCCGGCGGCGCCGGATTCGAAATCCATCGCCGTCCTGCCCTTCGCCAACCTGAGCGCGGACAAGGACAACGAGTTCTTCGCCGACGGCGTGCATGAGGACGTCATCACCAGCCTCGCCAAGATCCGCGACCTCAAGGTCATCTCGCGCACCTCCGTGCTGGCCTACCGCGACACGGCCTCGCGCAACCTCAAGAAAATCGCCGCCGAGCTCGGCGTGGCCAACATGCTCGAGGGCAGCGTCCGCCGTGTGGGCAACAAGATCCGCGTCACGGCCCAGCTGATCGACGCCCGCACCGACGAGCACCTCTGGGCGGAGACCTACGACGGCGACGCGGACGACATCTTCGCCCTGCAGGCCAAGCTGGCGCAGCAGATCGCCACCGCGCTCAAGGCGAACCTCACGG
>JAUPWC010000672.1 GCA_030916665.1 Verrucomicrobiota bacterium | reverse complement strand
GCCAGGAGGGCGAAGAGGCCCATGTAGAACAGGGCGTTGCGGTTGAGGCGGAATGCCGGGAAGGTTGCTAGAATTGGTCGTAACTCCTAGTCAGAGGGTTTTGGTGATGTACTGGCCGTTGTCGAACCCGGAAACCTCCAAGATTTCCTGGATGCGCCGCGAGCCTTCGACGCGGGCGATATGAACAACCACGTGAACCGCCTCGCCGATAAGCGGTTCAATGGGTTTCGGGGAATCGGGGTGCATGCTGATGAGCATGGCGAGCCGATCCAATCCAGCTTTGGCGTTGTTTGCGTGCAGGGTTGCAGCACCTCCTTCGTGCCCGGTGTTCCAGGCCATCAACAGATCAAGGGCTTCGGGGCCGCGCACCTCGCCGACCAGGATTCGGTCGGGGCGCATGCGGAGGGTGGTTTTCAGCAGCGCCGTCATGTTCACGTCGATGCTGGTGTGGTACTGGACGTAGTTCTCGGCGGCGCACTGGATTTCGCCGGTGTCCTCGATGATGAAAACCCGCTCGGTCGGGTCTTGAATCACCATCTCGTTGATGATCGCGTTCACCAGCGTGGTCTTGCCCGAGCCGGTGCCGCCGATCACAAGGATGTTCCGGTGCGCGCGCACCGCTGCAATCAATGCCTCGCGCTGCGGCGCGGTCATGATTCCGCGTTCGACGTACTGATCGAGCGTGAAGATGGCGACGGCCTTCTTCCGAATGGCGAAGGTGGGTGCGGGCACAACCGGCGGGAGCTGGCCGGCGAAGCGACTGCCATCAAGGGGCAACTCGCCTTCGAGGATCGGCTTGGAGCGCGTGACTTCCTTGCCGTGGTAGCCCGCGATGGTTTCGATGATGGCTTGCGCCTGCGCGACGCGCAGCGTGCCGATGCACGTCATCGGCTCGCCCAGGCGTTCGAGCCAGAGCTTGCCGTCCGCGTTGAGCATGATTTCAACGGTCTTGGGATCGTTGAGCGCGGCCAGCAGCTCCGGCCCCATGTCGCGTTCGAGCTTCTTCTTCGCCCGTTCCTTGATGCTGTTGTGTTCTGGTTTCTGGTCGGTCATTCCGTATGCCCTGTATGCCGTTGCGTTTCGCGCATTCTACACAGGTTCATACGATATACCGAACTAATTTCGACCGCAACACCGAAGCGCACAAGGGTGACTTCGGCCGCGACGTTGCATCGCGGATTGCAGGGGCGAAAGAGGCGACAACGCGGCGCATGCTCCGTGCGCCCTCGCGCCGAACCCGTGGCGTTTGCGTTATGGGTTGTCCGGGGGTTGAGCCACCCCGGCGGGCTTTAGCGGCTAAAACTTGGCTGGCTCTTGTGGCTCAGTTCCTTGCCGCCTCCCTTCCCTATCTCATCCTGGCGTCAACTCCCTCTTAGCTTCTTCCTTGTTGCCTCGCCCCACTTCTTGACGATGAACGCCTGGTGTTCTGGCAGCACGGCCGCCACGCGCTCGAAGCCTGGCGGCAGGCTTCGGGGTGCCTTGCCGCCGGCCAGGGTGTCAAGGGCTTCTTTGTCCAGGTCGGTCGATTCAAGCAGGAGCGGCAGGGGAGTTTCAAGGGCCTGCGCAATGTCCTCCATCACCTTTAGGGAGGGGTTGGCTTTGCCAGTAGTGAGATCGGACAGGAAGGAGATCGAAACCCCCGACCTGTCCGATAGCTCCTTTTTCGTCATGTGCCGCTCATCGAGCAGCCGGAGCACGTTCGTGAAGAAGATGTAGTTGTACAAGGCCCGTATGCCTTCTCGGTGCGGGCGGCAGAAAAATTTTAGCCGCTAAAGTTCTTGACCACGGACACAGGTTTAGCTAAACTGACGACTCCATTAGCGAAAGGAGCATGACGAATGAGCCACAACCTGTTCCAGTTTATCGGTAATCTTACCCGCGATACGGACGTTCGCCATAGCGAAAACAGCGCCCGCGCCGTTTTCGACCTGGCTGTCAATCGCGTGTGGCGCAACGCAGCCGGTGCGAAGCAGGAGCAGACGGACTTCTTCCGCATCAAGTCGTTCGGCGGCCTGGCCGAGAACGCGGGCAAGTACCTGGGCAAAGGCTCCAAGGTCTTCGTGCAGGGCCGCATTGAGCCGACGAAGTACGAGAAGGAAGGCAAGACCGAATACGGGTTCGATTTCATCGCCGAGGAAATCGAATACCTGGACACCAAAGCGCCAGGCGGCGGCCAGTAAGGCCCAGGCCCGGCCACGGCCGGGCAGTATGCTAGGAGGGAGATTAGATGCCAAACGAGTTCAACGAGCAGGAATACAGGCGCAAGCTCATCGAGGGCGGGCTTAGCGAAGCCGACGCCACCGACCTTGCCGCCCGTACCGCCGCCGCTCGCAGGGACTCGGGCAGCGCCGGCGGGGCCTTCCGCCCCGCCGGTTCCCTCTTCGAGCTGCCGGCCACGGCCGGCGACAACGAGGCGGCTTTGCCGCCGAAGCTACCGACGCCGGCAAGTGCCGCCGTCGAGCGATCCGAGCGCATGGCGCAGGAGTCGGCCGAGCTGGCGCGCACGATGGGCCTGCCGCCCGAGCGGCCCACTGCCGTGAACAAGATGGCCGCGCAGATCGGCGCGCTGGCCGAGGACAAACGGAGTAGTGCGATGGCGACCAAGAAGCGAACGGCCGGCGGCGAGCTGGCCGAGAAGGTCAGCGAGGCCAAGCAGACGGCCTTGCTCAAGCACACGAAGCAGCAGATCAAGGACATGCAGCTCTCGCTGTTCGACCTGGCCCCGTGGCCGGATCACATGCGGGCGCTGCCCAACGACTTCGGGCGGTCGGCGATCTTCACCGTCCGCAACAAGAAGGTGCCGCGCGCCGCGCTGCAAGGCCAGTCGATCTACCACGTCAACAAGGACGTGGAGATCACCTACACCGGGATCGAGCTGCGCGCCGACGATGACGAGCTGGTGTTCGCCCAGGTGCTGGAGTACGCGAAGCGAACCCCGCTCGGCGAGCCG
>JAUPWC010000671.1 GCA_030916665.1 Verrucomicrobiota bacterium | reverse complement strand
GCGCTGCTGGCGAGGTCGTAGTCCTCGACGCTGAGCGCGAGGGCCGAGCGGCCCTTGGGGCGCACGAGGAAGGCGTAGGCGTAGTGGATGTTCACCTCGACGGTGAGCAGCGCGTTGAGCACGTCCTTGACCTGCGACTCGTCGCGGAACTCCACGGCGAGCACGTCGCTCTCCGTGAAGAAAAAATTGTTGGCCGCCATCAGCTCGCGGGCGCGCTCGGGATCGTCCACGATCATGCGGTCTAGCGCCGTGTCGGTCTGGTCGATCGTGGTGATCGCCATGATGTGGATGTTGTGCTTCGCAAGCAGGTTCACGAGGTCGTGCAGGCGGCCGACGCGGTTCTCGATGAACACGGAGAACTGCTTCACGGGCTCGGCAGCGACAGGTGCGGCGGTGTCGGACATCGTTTCAGTGTGCGGACCCTACACCCCCGGGCCGGGCCGGTCAATGCCGCCTTGAGCCCGGCGAGACCGGTCGCAAGGATGCCCTGATGCACGCCGCCGAATCGCACGCCCGCACCGCCCGCCGGGCCGAAGAGGGTGCCCGGCTGGTGTTGCGGGGCATCGGCCTAAACCTGGTGCTGGCGGCGGCGAAGTTCGCGGGAGGCGTGTTCGGCAACACCTATGCGCTCATCGCCGACGGCGCGGAGTCGCTGCTCGACATCCTGACCTCGCTGCTCGTGTGGACGGGCTTCCGCGTGGCGGCCCGGCCGCCTGACGAGGACCATCCCTACGGCCACGGCAAGGCCGAGGCGCTGGCCGCGCTCGCGGTGGCGGTCTTCATCTTTCTCATGGCCGGCTGGGTCGGCTGGCACGCCGTCCGCGAGATCATGAAGCCGCACCAAGGTCCGGCCTGGTGGACGCTGCTGCTGCTGGCAGGGGTGATCGTGGTGAAGTGGATTTTCTCCCGCCGGTTGGGCGCGGCCGGCGAGCGCACCGGCAGCACCGCGCTCGGGGCCGAGGCCCTGCACCACTGGACCGACGCCATGACCTCGGCGGCGGCGTTCGTCGGCATTTCCATCGCGCTCATCGGCGGCAAGGGCTGGGAAACGGCCGACGACTGGGCGGCGCTGTTTGCCTGCGTGATCATCGGCTTCAACGGCGCGGGCATGCTCACGAAGGCGCTGGGCGACGTGATGGACACGGCCGTGCCGCAGAAGTTCGAAGGCGAGGTGCGCACGCTCGCGCTGGCCGTGCCCGGCGTGCAGGCGCTCGACAAGGTGCGCGTGCGCAAGAGCGGTCTGAGCCACCTGGTGGACATCCAGGTGCGCGTGGACGGCGGCCTCACCGTGCGCGAGGGCCACGACATCGCCCACGCCGTCAAGGACGCGTTGATCGCCTCTGTCGCGCATGCGATCAGCGACGTGACGGTGCACGTCGAGCCGATGAAGTGAGCGGTTCAGGTGACGCGCGTTTCCATTGGGCTTCGCCGAACAGACTGACCTCTGGCGGTATTGAGGTAGGGCGGAGCGCCCTGACCGGCAGGCCAGTTTGCGAGGCAAAATAAATGGATCCTGTGTGCGCCAAGCTTCGCATGGATTGTCCAGGTCGGTGCGCGCGGGCCCGCCAATTTATGCGGCGTCGAACGCTAATCAGTCCATACACTTCATTTAATTGGCGCACCGTCTCCAGCCTTTCCCGTTTACACTCCGGGTGGCGACCTTAGCCTCTTCCTAATGAAAACGGACGCGAGCAAGCCCCTGTGTAGCAATCCGCATCTGATTCGCTGGGTGAACAAGATGGCCGCCCTCTGCAAGCCGGACGACATCCACTGGGTGGACGGCTCACAGGCGGAATACGACGGCCTTTGTTCGCAGCTCGTGGACGCGGGCACCTTCATCAGGCTGAACCAGAAGAAGTGGCCCGGCTGCTTTCTGGCCCGCTCCGACCCGGGCGACGTGGCGCGCGTGGAGGACCGCACCTTCATCTGCTCCTTGTCGAAGGACAACGCCGGTCCGACCAACAACTGGATGAACCCTTACGAGATGCGCAGGAAGCTCAAGGGCCTGTTCAACGGCTGCATGAAGGGACGCACCATGTATGTGCTGGCCTACAGCATGGGCCCCATCGGTTCGCCGATGTCCCAGATCGGCGTCGAGCTGACGGATTCGCCCTACGTCGTGATCAACATGCGCATCATGGCGCGGATCGGGCAGAAGGTGTTCGACCTCATCGACCAGAATTTCAAGCGCGTCGTGCCGTGCGTGCACTCGGTTGGCGCCCCGCTCAAGAAGGGCCAGAAGGACGTCGCCTGGCCGTGCAACAAGGAGAAATACATCGTCCACTTCCCCGAGACCCGCGAGATCTGGAGCTACGGCTCGGGCTACGGCGGCAACGCCCTGCTCGGCAAGAAATGCTTCGCGCTCCGCATCGCCAGCGCCATGGCGCGCGACGAGGGCTGGATGGCCGAGCACATGCTCATCCTCGGGGTCGAGGACCCGAAGGGCGACAAGACCTACGTCGCCGCCGCGTTCCCGAGCGCCTGCGGCAAGACCAACTTCGCCATGCTCATCCCGCCCCCGCATCTGCAGAAGCAGGGCTGGAAAGTGTCCACCGTCGGCGACGACATCGCCTGGATCAAACCCGATGCCGACGGCAAGCTGCACGCCATCAATCCCGAGGCCGGCTTCTTCGGCGTGGCCCCCGGCACGAGTGTGCAGACCAACCCCAACGCCATGGCCGCGCTGGCGAAGAACACCATCTTCACCAACGTCGCGCTCACCGACGACGGCGGCGTGTGGTGGGAGGGCATGACCGACGAGCCGCCCGCGCACCTCATCGACTGGCAGGGCAACGACTGGACGCCCGCGCTGGCCAAGGAGAAGGGCGTGAAGTCGTCGCACCCGAACTCACGCTTCACCGCGCCCGCCGCGCAATGCCCGACCATCGATCCCGCCTGGGAAAAGCCCGAAGGCGTGCCGATCAGCGCGCTCATTTTCGGCGGCCGGCGCGCGACCACGATGCCGTTGATTTTCCAGACCTTCAACTGGAGCAGCGGCGTCTATGCGGGCGCCACCATGGGCTCGGAGATGACCGCCGCCGCCGCCGGCACGATCGGCAAGGTGCGCCGCGACCCGATGGCCATGCTGCCGTTCTGCGGCTACCACATGGGCGACTACTTCCGCCACTGGATCAAGATGCAGAAGAGCATCAGCGAGACCCCGCGTATCTTCCATGTGAACTGGTTCCGCAAGGACGCCGACGGCAAGTTCATGTGGCCCGGTTTCTCCGAGAACATGCGCATCCTGAAATGGATCGTGGACCGCGCTCGCGGCGGCGGCCGCGCGAAGGAGACACCCATCGGCTGGATGCCCCGCTACGAAGACATCGAATGGAAGGGCCTGAACCTGTCGAAGGAGCAGTTCGAAGCGCTGCAATCCATCGACCGCGCCGCCTGGCGCGCCGAGGTGCTCAGCCACGAGGAACTCTTCCTCGACCTGCACGCCCATCTGCCCAAGGAGATGATGTTCGAGCGCGAGCTGCTGATCTGTCGTCTGCTCTGATGGTGGTGCTATTTCTGATGATCGGTCAGCCTGCGGCGGGAGCCGCGGGACGTGGCAGGGCCGCGTGGCGGCCTGCGGTCCCGCGCCGAGCTACTCCCCATAAAGCCGGAGCGGAGAGGGTGCGCTCAGCCCAAAGCTCACGTCTTTGAGCCCACATAGCGCCTTGGAACAGCGGGGCTGAAAGGTGGAACGCGCTGACCCTAGCGCGTTGCGGCGAAGCCGCTCCGATCCAGCGCCTTGGGGTCAAGTCGCTCCACCCCGAACCGCCTGTTCCCGGCTCAGGGCGTCCCTGTAAGCATTTCGGCGCGCACGGCCATGACCAGGCCTTTGCCCTTGGGGTCCTTGGCCCAGATGATCATGAAGTCGTGGGTCTCGTCCACCCACACGGCCTCGTTGGCGGCGCAGACGAATTCCTGGCCGGCGAAGCGGTATTTCTCGCCCGGTTTGGGCGTGCGGGTCGAGGCGGCGTCGCGGTGCATGGCGAACTGGCTGTCCACGAAGGACTGCGCCAGCGGGTCAACCAGCACGGCCCGGCCCATGGGCTTGAGGCCCTCGGCGATGGAGAACCCCTTCGCATTGAAAGTCACGGTGTAGATCAGGCGCTCCGACTGCTCGGTCTCGATGGACCAGTGCGCGACGTTCTTCGGCGCATACGGCTGCTGCGGATCCGGCGGACCAAAGCGCTTGCGCAGGTCGGCCAGCGTTTCGCCCAGTGCGGCGCGGGCCGCCGGGGCGGCGGCGAGCAGCAGGCAGGCGACAACCAGGGAAAGTCGGCTTCTCACGCCCAGCACGCAAAACGCAGGAGCCGCGTTTGGCAACCGCGCGTTCCCCCGACCGATTTGTAATATAATACGTTACAAACGATGCCTGACTTGGGCGCGGCCGCGCCGGGAGGGACGGACCGCCGGGCCGTCCGCGAATAACTTTGGCGGCGCGCCCAGCGGTCGCGCCCTACCCGCGCCTCAACCCAGCAAATTCTTCAGCGCGGCGAGGTATTTCTCCTGCGTGCGGCTGATGACGTCGGCGGGCAACTTCGGGGCGGGGGGCTGCTGGTTCCACTTGATGGCGAGCAGGTGGTCGCGCACGAACTGCTTGTCGTAGCTCGGGGGCGAGCAGTCGGGGCGGTAGTCGGCGGCGGGCCAGTAGCGCGAGGAGTCGGGCGTGAGCACCTCGTCGATCAGGAACAGGTTGCCGGCCGCGTCGGTGCCGAACTCGAACTTGGTGTCGGCGAGGATCATGCCGGCCTGCTTCGCCCGCTCGTGGCCGAACGCGTAGAGCTGGAGACTGATCGCCTTCACCTTTTCGTAGAGCGCGGCGCCGATGGCGGCGGCACCCTGTGCGTCGTTGATGGGCTCGTCGTGCTGGCCCTTGGGCGCCTTGGTCGTGGGTGTGAAGATCGGGGCGGGGAGCTTGTCCGCCTGGCGGAGGCCGGCGGGGAGCTTGATGCCGCAGACCTCTCCGGTCTTCTGGTAGGAGCTCCAGCCGCTGCCGATGAGGTAGCCGCGCGCGACGCACTCGATGGTGAGCGGCTTCAGCTTGCGCACGATCATGCTCCGCAGCTGGAGGTCGCGGCTGTCGAGCCCGCGGGCGAGAAACTGCTTCCCCTGGTCGGGGAGCAGGTGGTTGGGGATGAGGTGGCTGGTCTGCGCGAACCACCAGTGGCTCATCTGCGTGAGGATGGCACCCTTGCCGGGGATGCCGTCGGGCAAAATCACGTCGAAGGCCGAGAGCCGGTCGGTGGCGGTCAGCAGCAGGGCATCGCCGAGGTCGAAGATTTCCCGGACCTTGCCCGAGGCGATCCGGGGAAACGTGAGGCCGTCAATCGTGGTGACGGCGGACTTCGGCAGGGCGTCGCGGATCTCGGTGAAATTCATGGAGCGGAATTCATCGCATGAACGCGGCGCGAAAGGCAAAGGCGATTATCGGTTCACCCGCCGCGCTTCGCCGGGGCCGTGCGGCCGGGCACCCAGAAGCCCTCGATCATGGAATAGACGGGGCGCTGCGGCAGGCCCTGTTCGTTATGGTAGAGCTGGCTGGCGAGGATGTCGATGGCCGTGGCCCCGATGAGCGTGAGGTTCTGGTTGATGCCGGTGACCGCCTCGACGTGGTCGAGGTTGGTCTGC
>JAUPWC010000670.1 GCA_030916665.1 Verrucomicrobiota bacterium | reverse complement strand
TGCGCCGGCTGGAGTTTGATTTTCCCCATGGCTTCGGCGCGCTGGCGCGCGATCTGCGGGGGTGGAAGCAGGGGTAGGGGCCGTTGCCCTCAACGGCCCGGGCGCTTGAGGGCAAGCGCCCCTACCAAAACGCGCGGAGGAGAGCGGGTTCCAACCCACTCAAACCGGCTGCTTGAGATACTTCGCAATCGCCTGCGAGCGCGAGTGAACCTGCAGTTTCTCGTAGATGCGCCGGATGTAGGTGTTGACCGTGTCGAGCCGGATGCCGAGGGCCTCGGCGATCTCCTTGTAGAGATAACCCTGGGCGAGAAGGGCCAGCACCTCGTTCTCGCGCTTGGAGAGTTCGTCGGTCGCCGGGATCGTGGGTTTCGGCTGATGCAGCTGCTGCACGACCTTGCGCGCGATGTTGCCGCTCATGGGCGAGCCCCCACCGTGGACTTCCTTCAGCGCGGCGATCAGGGCCTCGCGCGAGGTGGTCTTGACGAGGTAGCCGGTGGCGCCGGCCGACAGGGCGTCGAAGATGTGCGTGGAGTCCTCATAGACCGTCAGCATCACGAACTGGGTGCCCGGTGTGGCGGGTTTCAGCTGGCGCACGCACTCGATGCCGCTGAGGCCGGGCAGGTTGATATCGACGATGGCCACGTCCGGCTTGATCCGGGGAATCTGCGGCAGGGCGCTTTCCACGTCCGGAAACACCGCGGCACAGGTGAAGCCATCCGCCTCCTCGAGCCAGCTCTTGAGAATGCTGCGGATGGAATTGTCGTCTTCCACCACAACCGCGCTGATGGTGCGGGACTGGGCCGGACTGGGACTGGGGGATTCGGTTTTCACTGGATTCAAATGACGGATGAAGGTCGGGCGAAGGGGGCGGCCGAATGGGGGCGGGCCGGACCGGCGAGGCTCACGATGAGCGCCACGGTGGTGCCCTCGCCCCGGGCGCTGCTGATCTCGCAGCGGCCGCCGATGCGTTGAAGACGCTTGCGGAGGTTCAGCAGGCCGTTGCCGCCGGCGAGCCGTCCCGTGACCGTCGGGTCGGGACGGGCAGGGTCGAAGCCGCGGCCATTGTCCTGCACGACGAGTTCGAACGACTCGGGTTGCATCCGCAGCTGGATGCGAACCTGGCTGGCGGCGGCATGTTTCGCCACGTTGTTGAGCGCTTCCTTGAAGGCGAGAAACAGGTTGTGCCGGATCTCGGCCGTCAACGGCCAGGCCGGCACCACCACGGGGAGGTCGAGGCGACACCGCAGGTTCGCGGCGGTGAGGAAGTCCTGCGCAAAACGGCCCATGTAGTCCACGAGACTGTCGAGGGTGTCGTGCCGGGGATCGACGGCCCATACGATTTCATCGAGCGAGCGTGTGACCTCGCGGGCGGTGGTGTAGATCCGCGACAACATGGCGGCCGCGCGTTCGGGTTCGGCGAGGTCGCGGAGGGCGGGCTGGCTCAGCATGGCGATGCGGGAAAGGCTGGCGCCGACATCGTCGTGGATGTCCTGTGCGATGCGGGCGCGTTCGCGTTCGAGCTCGTGCTGGCGTTCCATCAGCTCGATCCGCCGTTGCATGCGCCGGCGGGTGATGCCGCGCACCAGGAACGCGACGGCCAAAACGGCCGCCAGGATGCAGGATCCGATGAACCACCAGGTCTCCCAGAAGAACGGGGCGATGGTGAACGCCAGCGATGTGCCGGCGGTGTTCCAGAGCCCGTCATTGTTGCAGGCGATGACGCGGAAGCGATAGTTGCCGGCGGGGAGCCGGCTGTAGAAGGCGGTCCGCCGGGGGCCGGCGTCGATCCAGTTTTTGTCGATGCCTTCCAGCTGGTATTTGAACAGCACCTTGTTGGGCGCTGCGTAGCTCAGCCCGCTGAAGCGGAACTCCAGGCGCTCATGGTCGGGCGGAAGTGCGGCGGACACCCGCGAGTCCCGAACCGGCACGGTCCGGCCGTCCATGACGAGCGATTCCAGCACCACGGGCGGCGGGTCGGGATTGGGCCGGATGCGCGCCGGGTCCACCGAGATCAGGCCCGCGCTGCTCGCGAACCACAGCCGCCCGTCCTCGGTCTTGCAGGCGGAGGATTGCCGCCCGCCGAGGAATTCGACGATGGGCAGACCGTCACTCCGGTCGTAAACTTGGCTCTGGAAAGTCGGAATGGCGCCATCCGCGCACCGGTTCAGCTCGGTCCGTGCGACCCGCTGGATGCCGTGATGGGTGCTGAACCAAAGGAAGCCAAGGCCGTCGTCCAGGATGTGGCAGATGGTGGTGTCGGCCAAGCCGTGCTCCGGGCCGAGCTGGGTGAACTTGTTGTTCTTCAGCCGGGTCAGGCCCCCGTCCGCCGTGCCGATCAACAGGGAGCCGTCGTCATCGGCGAAGAGGCTCTGCACCGAGTTGCTCCCGAGGCCGTCAGACCGGCGGTAGAAGGTGACATCCTCGCCAACAATGCGGGCCAGGCCACCCTGGGCGAACCCGCACCAGATCACGCCGTTGCGATCCTGGGCGACGGCACACACATCGTCGCCAGAACCGCCCGGGGATCGGACCAGCCAGGTCGCCTGCTCGCGGCTCAGGCGCAGCAGCCCGTCGCGATTGCCCACGAGCAGATCGTCCGTGCCGGGCACGGGCACCAGCGCGAAGGCCGGAGTCCATTCTGCGCCCACGCTGGCCGGGCGGACGAAGCGCCCATTTTCCAGCCGGTAAGGGCCGCCCCACCAGTAATGCCCCGCCCAGACTTCGCCTCCCGGCGACGTGGCGACCGAGCAGATGTAGGAATTGTCGAGGCCTTCTTCGTTGCCAAACCGGCTCCACTGCCCGGTGCGATGGCGATACAATCCCGCGCCGTCGGTGCCCACCCAGAGCGAACCATCGCGCCCGCCTGCCACCGACAGGACGGAACTGCCGTTCCAGCGATCCGGCGGAGCCAAGGTGGCAAACGGGCTGCTGCGGATGGAGACGAGACCGGAGTGCCCGCTTCCCACCCAGAGCGTGCCCTCCCGGTCCTCGAAGAGGAAGCGAATCCAGTTTTGCGGCAGGCCGTTGATCTGGCTGAACTGGACGGCGGGAAGGCCGCCGGGGAAAACCAGGAAAAGTCCGCTGCCGACGGTGCCGACGGCCAGGGTGCCGTCGCGAAGCTCGAGGACGGAGGTGATGGTGGCCGGGGGCCAAGCATAGGCGCCGCGATCCTCGGTCCAACGCCGGTCCTTCCATTTGCGGATGCGTTCATTGGTGAGCACCCAGACTCCTCCGTCCGCCGAGCCGGCGAGGCCGCCCACAAGGGTGCCGTCCCCAGGCGGAAGCTCCAGCGGGACGAGCCGGTCGTTGGTCAGGCTGGCGGCGCGGCCATTTTCCCGCAGCCAGATGTTTCCGATCGGGCCGCGCGACCAGCCCATGACGCCGGGGCGCTCATCCGCGATCAACGAAGGCAGCCGGAGCTCCCGATCAAGCGAATCCACCGCACCGTTCTCCCGCATGGCCCACATGAACCCCCGCTCGTCGCTGCCCAGGCCGATGATGCGCTCATTCTCCGGGCTGCGCGGGGACATCACCCGCTCGAGCCGGCTCTGGTGGTAGCGCGAGACATGTCCCGCCTCGTGGCCGATCCAGAGGGTGCCCTGTTTGTCCTCGAACAGCCGCACCACGCGCCGGTCGGGCAGCTCAGGCGTGTTGGTGGGATTGAAGACGCGAAACCGCTCGCCATCGAAGCGCACCAGGCCGCTGAAGGTGCCGAACCACAGGTAGCCGTCGCGCGTCTGGGCGGCGGAGGTCACCAGGTTCTCCGGGAGGCCGTCTTCCGTTTGCCAGACGCGCACCGAGTAGCCTTCGGTCAGAAAGGTGCTCGCGGCCTGGCCGGACGTGAGAGTCAACGCGGCGAGCATCCACGCGAGGGACGTTCGGGGGAAAGACGGCATGGATTGGAGGGAGGGTGGGCGAGGGGGGAAGGAGCCGCACGCCCTTTGAGCGGAGGGTAGTTTGTGCCGGTGGCGCAGCAAGCGTGGACAGCGCCGGCGGAAGGTGGACGGAGTTGCGGCGAATACGGCACGTTGGAGCATCTCGTCGGCCATGGAGAACGCAGTGCTTCGCGATTGGAGGTCTAGAGGGGTTGGGGCCGCAGGCGCGTTCATGGCATGAGTGAACACCTGCCGCAGGACAGAGGCGCAATGGTAGTGGGTTTCCCGAACCATGGCATGTCGCCAATTCCTGTGACAGGGGGGGGGGCGGGCGGGCCCGGGTTGACGGGTCGGAGGGAAAGGTGGCACTCAAGCTCCCGTCGGACGAATTCGCATGCCGCCCCATTGCCTCGACGGGTCCCCGATGTTTTATACCCCCATGCCCTTGCTGAAACCCCTCCTGTCGCTTGGATCGGCGGCATTCGTCCGGCCTCTTGCGTTGTCGTTTGTGCTCATCACCGGCATCCCGGCACTTGCGACCGTCACGGCCGCTCCTGGTTTCGAGCGCGGCTTCGAGGGCCAGCGCAAGGCCGACCTGGGTAACGGCACCTACTTGAACCCGATCCTCGCCGGCGACCATGCGGATCCGTCGGTGCTCAAGGTCGGGTCCGACTACTACATGGTGCATTCCTCATTTCACAGCGTGCCCGGCCTGATGGTCTGGCACTCGCGTGATCTGGTGAACTGGGCGGCGGTCGGTCCCGCGCTCCACCGTCACGTCGGCGATGTCTGGGCGCCCGACCTCGCCCACCACAACGGCCGTTTCTACATCTATTTCCCGGCGCTCGACGGCAACAAGCTGACGAACATGGTCGTGCATGCCGACGACATTCGCGGACCGTGGAGCGACCCCGTGGATCTTAAAGTTGGCCACATCGATCCGGGGCATGCGGTGGGGCCCGACGGGAAACGCTACATTTTCCTGAGCAGCGGCCACTATGCGCCGCTGGCGGACGATGGGCTGAGCGTCACCGGTCCGGTGAAGAAAGTCTATGATGGCTGGCAATATCCCGCGCACTGGAACGTCGAGACCTTCGCGCAGGAGGGGCCGAAGATCCTCCGGCGCGGCGACTATTACTACATGGTCCTCGCCGAGGGCGGAACCGCCGGCCCGGCGACGAGCCACATGGTGCTCATGGCGCGCTCTAGGAGCATTCACGGTCCGTGGGAAAACTCACCCTACAATCCCATCGTGCGCACCGGCTCGGCCGCCGAGAAATGGTGGTCCAAGGGGCATGCCACTCTCGTGGAGGGCCCGGACGGCAAGCAGTGGTATCTCGTCTATCACGCCTACGAGAAGGATTACTACAACCTGGGCCGTCACACGCTGCTCGAACCGGTCGAGTGGACCGGCGACGGCTGGGTCAAGGCCTCCGGCTACGACACGGCACGTCCGATTCCCGTGCCGGCCGGCGGTGCAACGGTGACCCACCGCTTCCCGCTCTCGGACGATTTCAGCACGGACAAGGTCGGCACGCAGTGGACGTTTTTCCGTCCGGGAGGACCCGTTGCGGAAAAATACCGCCATGAGGACGGAGCGCTCGTGCTCAAGGCCGCGGGCATTTCGCCCAAGGACGCCAGTCCGCTGACCTTCGTCACCGGTGACCACGCCTACGAGATTGAGGTGGAGATCGAGTCCGACGCCACGGCCACGGGCGGACTGCTGCTGTTCTACAGCGAACGACTCTTCGCCGGCCTCAGTTTTTCTGTGGCCAACATGTTTGAACACTACAAGGGCGACAGCGTGACATTCGAACGGCCTGCGCAGTTGGGCCGGCGCATCTTCGTGCGTCTCCGCAACGATCATCACGTCATCACCGAGATCGGAAGA
>JAUPWC010000669.1 GCA_030916665.1 Verrucomicrobiota bacterium | reverse complement strand
GCACTGACGAGGCCGTCGCCGCCGCCCGCGGCGTCCGGCAATCCTGGCCGAGGCAACCACGCTGGCAGGCGGACGCGCATGCGATCTGGGTTCTCCGGCAAGCCGGCTTGACGACGGAGGCCGCGGCCTATGCCGACGTGTTGTTTGCGGGCCTGTCCGCTCAATCGTATCAACGCGGATTCGTGCTCGCGGCCCTGGGCCGGCTTGACGAGGCGCTGCCGTATCTGGAGCGCACCTCCACCTTGACGCTGGACGCGATTGGCTCGCTGGTGATCTTCGATCCCTGGCGAGACGATCCTCGCTTCAAAGCCTTGATCGAAAAGCTGCACTGGACCGAGCAGTACGCGAAGGCCCGGGAGGCGATGAAGCAGGCCGCGGCGACCATGAAGCCATGAGTGACGGCAGCAAAACGGTCTATCTTTCCTACGCCTCGCCTTCCGCCCCGCAATCCCCCTCGCCATACCGATGTCCCGTCGGGAGAACGTCCCGCCGTCTAACTTCCCTCAACCCGATTCCCCCATCCGCCATGAATCTCCTTCACGCGTTTCGTTTGCTCACCCTGGCGATGCCAATCGCCCTCAACGCCGCCACCCCGGAACTGCGCGAGACGGTCAAGTCACGCGTCGAGGCGGAGTACGCCTCGCTTGAAACCATCTACAAGGACCTCCACGCGAACCCCGAGCTCTCCTTCATGGAGGTGCGCACCGCCGGCATCATCGCCGCGGAGTGGCGCAAGCTCGGCCTCGAGGTGACGGAGAAGGTGGGCAACACCGGCGTCGTCGGCGTGCTGCGTAACGGCCCGGGACCGACCGTCCTCGTGCGCGGTGACATGGATGCGCTGCCGATCAAGGAGGCGACGGGCCTGCCCTACGCCAGCACGGCCATCGTGAAGGATTTGTCGGGCAATGATCGCCCGGCCATGCACGCCTGTGCGCACGACACGCACGTGACCGGCCTCATCGGCACCGCCCGCGTACTCTCCGCACTGAAAAGCCAGTGGAGCGGCACCATCGTCTTCATCGCCCAACCCGCCGAGGAGATCGTGGGCGGCGCCCGCGCCATGCTCTCCGACGGCTTGTACACCCGCTTTCCCAAGCCGGACTTCGCGCTGGCGCTGCACACGTCGTCCCAGCTGCCCGCCGGCCAGATCGGTTACAGCGAGGGGCCGACCCTGGCCTACGTCTGCTCCCTCGATATCCTGGTCCGCGGTGTCAGTGGGCACGGCTCCGCACCCGACACCGCCAAGGACCCGGTCGTGCTGGCGTCGCAGCTCGTGCTCGCGCTCCAGACCATCGTCAGCCGCGAGGTGAAGCCGGGGAAGACCGCGGTCGTCACCGTCGGCACGATCCACGGCGGCACGAAGCGCAACATCATCTCCGACGAGGTGAAGCTCGAGCTGACGCTGCGCAGCTACGAGGACGAGGTGATGGACAAGATGGTCGCCGCGATCCGGCGCATCGCCAAGGGCACGGCCGAAGCCGCGGGCGTGCCGGCCGACCGACTGCCGGTGGTGACCATGACTGACGAGACCTCGCCGGCCACCGTCAACGAGTCGAAGCTGACCCGCCGTCTCGGCGCGGCCTTCACCGATTGGCTCGGCGCCGACCGGGTGGTCGTGACCCCGCCGATCACGGGTGCGGAGGACTTCACGTTCTTCGGGCGCACCACCGACAAGGTGCCGATCTGCATCTGGTGGGTGGGCGGCACCGCGCCGGAAAAATTCGCGGAGAGCAAGCGCACGGGCGTGCCGGTGCCGTCGAACCACAACTTCGGCTTCGCCCCCGTGCCCGAGCCCACGCTCAAGGCCGCCGTCACGTCGATGAGCGCCGCGGTCCTGGAGCTGCTCGCCAAGCGATGACCGCACGTTCAACTTTCAACGTTCAACATCCAACTTTCAATGACCCGAACCGACTTTTCAGGAAGCAACAGAGGGAACCGAGAATCTGGTCTCTCCGTTAACTCCGTTTCCTCCTGTGAAATGGGTGGGAGGGTAGGGGCGCAGACTTGCTGCGCCCTGATTGGGAATCGCGGCGAGGGCGCAGCAAGCCTGCGCCCCTACGAAGAGGGCGGCAGATGAGAGAATCGAGCAAAGCCGTCTTCCTGAGCTACGCGTCGCAGGACGCCGAGGCGGCGCAGCGCATCTGCGACGCGCTGCGCGCCGCGGGCCTGGAGGTGTGGTTCGACCGCGACGAACTCGTCGGCGGCGATGCGTGGGACCAGAAGATCCGGCGGCAGATCAAGGAGTGCGCGCTGTTCGTGCCGTTGATCACGCCGAACACCAACGCGCGGGCCGAGGGCTATTTCCGGCTGGAGTGGAAACTCGCGGTGGACCGGTCCCACCTGATGGCGGATGATGCGCCGTTTCTCTTCCCTATCGTGGTCGGCGACGTGAACGATGCCACGGCCCGCGTGCCGGACCGGTTCCGCGAGGTGCAGTGGACCCGGCTGCGCCTCGACGAGACGCCGGGCGATCTGGCCGCCCGCATTTCGCGGTTGCTCGACGGGGATGTAGGGCGGGGTCTCCGAACCCCGCCGGACTCGGACAAGACGGGGTTCGGAGACCCCGCTCTGCAGCGCAAGTGGCGCAGGAAGGGCGAGCGTCCCGCCTGGCTGCGCCATGCCTGGTCGATCGTCGGCCTGGCGATCGTTTTCAACTTCGTCATCCGCCCGATGTTTCGGTCGGGCGAGCGAGGCCGGTCCGAGGCGGCCGACTCGGTCGCCGCCGGTCCGAACCTTGTCGAGCTGGCCGCGCCCAAACTGCCCGCCCGCGACTGGCCGAAGAACCCGGAGCTCAAGCGCGCCATTGCGCTCATCGAGGGGTTGGAGGCGATCCCGGATGACCTGGCCCTCGCCGAACAGATTGTGAAGCCGATCATCGAGCGGGCGCCCACCGACCTGGAGGCCGTGACCGTCATGGCCCGGGTGCAGTCCCAGTTCATGCGCCGGGGTTTTGACCGGAGTGACGAGCGCTCAACTCAGGCCCGGCTCTATGGGGAACGCGCCCTCCAGCTCGACCCCAATGAGCCCGAGGCCATGCTCGCCATGGCGACCTACCATTTCAGCCGGCAGACCGGCGTTGTTCGGGCCGAGAAACTGTTGCGCCGGGCGATGGAGGTTGATCCCGGCAACCCCCGGCACGGCCGGATGCTGGCGGACCTGTGCAACGCGACCCCGGGTCGCGAGGCGGAGGCCATCGCGCAGTCGCAGGAAAACGTGCGGCGTTTTCCGGACGATGCGCTGACCCGCTACGATTTGGCCCGGCATTACAAGGACCAGGGGCGCTACGCGGAGTTTGACCGGGAGCTCGACGCCACGCTCGCGCTCGCCCCGCTGCCCAACGCCATCGCGTGGAAGGCGCGCCTTCAGCTCGGCCTGCACAACGATTTTCCGGGCATGAAACGCTGGTTGGATCAGGTGCCGGAGCGGGTGCGCGGGACCGAGCGGACCGTGTTCGGTTACTTTCTTTACGCCGCCTTTGGCGGCGATGCGGAAACCGGTTTGGCGGCGCTGCGGGCGTTCCCGCAGAAATGGTTCACGGATTTCGAGTATGCCGGGCCGACCGCCCTGCTGAACGCCTGCTTGCTGGAACGGCAGGGGAAAACCGAGCTGGCCCGGCAGCAATACGAGGCGGCGCTGCTGGAAGCCCAGCGGATGAAGGTGACCGATCCGACCCGGATCTGGCTCAATCATGCGGAATTCTG
>JAUPWC010000668.1 GCA_030916665.1 Verrucomicrobiota bacterium | reverse complement strand
GCGCGCCGGCCACGCGGGACAGGACCGGCAGCAGCGTGAGACGCGCGGCGGAATCGCCGGACTCCAGCGCGGCGAGGACCGGCGCGGCGCGCGTGGCCACGGTGCCGTTGCGCGTGATGAGGGTGATGAGCGCGCGGACGGCGCGGGCTGACTCGGTGCGGTTCGTCGCGCCGACGGCCCAGGCGATCAGCGCCGGCTGGTCCGGGGCGAGCGCGATGAGGCGCAGGGCGTCAAGCGCCTCAAGCCGCAGGCTCTCGACCGGTGACTGGCGCAGGCTGAGCAGGAAGGGAATCGCCTCGGTGAGGTTGCGCGCGGCGATCTGCTGGATGAACACGGCGCGGAGATTGGCCGCGCTCTCGGTGGCGGCACCGGTGCGGACAAAGTCATCGAGCCCCGGACCGTTCAGGCGGGCGAGGGCGGCGGCGGCGACCTTGGCCTCGTTGCCCTTGCCGGTGGCGAGGGTGGCGAGGCGTTGGGCGACCTCCACGTTGCCCGGCAACCGGCCGAGCGCGTCGAGGGCAGCCAGGCGGACCGATTCCTCCGCGTGATCAAGGGCACCCAGCAGGCCCGGAGCCGCACTGGCGTCGTCACGCTGGCCGAGTGCCGCGATCAGCGAGGCCTGGACGGCGGGAGGATAGGAGGAGAGCCGCGATGCGAGCTTTGCGCCGATGTCTCGGCCGGGCAGGGTGGCGACGGATTCGATTGCAGCCTCGTGAAAGGCGGAGTCCGGGCCGGAGAGCACGGCGTGGATCTCGTCGGTTGCACCGGCCGGGCTGGCGGCGATCAGCTGGCGCAGCGCGGCTGCGCGTGCGGCCAGCGGTGCGGCGGGATCGCGGTAGATTTCATCGGCAACTTGCGCGGAGGTGGTGGCGTCGTTCCTGGCCGCGGCGACGAGGCGGGCGTCGAGAATGGCCGGGGAGAGACGGTCTTTCGCCTGCGCCAGGGCTTCGAGCGCGGCGGGACCGCCGATGCGTCCGAGCGCGCCGGCGGCGGCCGAAGCGGTATCGGGGTTGTTTAGCAAACCGGCGAGCGCAGGGATGGCGGCGGCAACGCCGCGGGTGCCGAGGGAATCGATCAGGCCCAGCTGCGTGCGCCCGGAGGTGGACAACAGCGCCTGCAAATAGAGCGTGTCGAGGGACGCGCTCGGGACCGGATCGAGGGCGAGGCGCGCGTAGGCCGAAAGCGCCGGGTCGGCGAGCATCGGAGCGAGCGCGTTCAGCACCGCGGCGTGGCCGGCGGAGTCTCCGGTCAGCAGGATCAGGCCGAATTGTTGGGCGGCTTGCTGACGCTCGGTCGCGGAGGCATCCGGTTTTTTCAGCAGGGCGAGCAGGCTTTGCTGCGCTGCGGCCAGCTTGGCGGCGTCGAGGCCGGCGTCGTTCACGATCTGCTCGGCGGGGGCGAGTGGTCGGGGATCGTCGTCGAAGGCGCCTTCGGGCGCCGGCGCGGCGGCTTGGGCCGGTGCGCCGGCCGGCGGGGCCGCGTTGGGTGTCGAGCAGCCGGCGGCGAGCAGCAGCACACCGGTGCTCAGAACACGGATGGAATTGGCGGAGAGGATGGAAAAATTCATGGAGCGGAATCAGCGGTTCAGAGGAGGGCGTAGGGGGCGCGGCGCGGGCGGTCGAGGAGCCGGTTGGCGACCGGGTCGTCGATGATGCGCTCGTGGACGGGGTCCCACTTCAGCGGGCGGCGGAGCTGGCGGGCGATGCCGCAAAGGTGGCCGACGGTGGCGGAGCGGTGGCCGATCTCGACGTCGGCGATGGGCCGCTGACGTGTGCGCACGCAGTGGAAGAAGTCCGTGTGATGGTCGTTGCTCTCGTAGAGATGCTGCTCGGCGGCGCGCAGCGGGCGCGTGGCGAGTTCGACCGGATCGCAGACGAGATAGCCGTTGCGGCCGACACCGACGGTGCCCTTGGTGCCGATGAACTCGATCATGGCGGGTTGGTTGCCGTCCACGCGCTGCACGGTGACGCCGTTGGCGTAGCGGTGCGTCTGGTAGGGATTGCCCTCGAAGCCGGCGGGGATGAACTCGACGGGACCGGAGGCATCCATGCCGAGCGCCCACTGGATGATGTCGAAATGATGGGCGCCCCAGTCGCCGTTCTTACGGGAGCCGTATTCGAGAAACACGCGCCAGCCGCCGCCGTAGTCGCTCTTCACGCGCAGCTGGTTGAAGGGATACCACGGTGTGGGGCCGAGCCAGCGTTCGTAGTCGAAGCCGGCGGGAATCGGTTCCTCGGTCAGATTCTCGGGGGCGGTGGGGAAGCGGCCGAGTTTGGTCCGGATCAGCTTGATGTCGCCGATCCAGCCGTTGCGCACGATGGTGGCGGCGCGACGGAAGGCGGCCTCGGAGCGCTGCTGCGTGCCCGTCTGCAACACGCGGCCGGTGCGGCGGGCCACCTCCACCATGGTGCGGCCCTCGCGCACGGTGAGCGTCATGGGCTTTTCGCAATAGACATCCTTGCCCGCGCGCATCGCGGCGATGGCCACGGCGGCGTGCCAGTGGTCGGGCGTCGCGACGAGGACGGTGTCGAGGTCGGGCTGGGCGACGAGTTCCTCGTGCGTCTCGTGGAGTTCAACACCTTGGAAGGCGGCGGTGCCGGCGTTGCCCGCGTAGCCGTCCTCGATGCGTTTCCGCATGGACTCGGCCTTGTCGCGCCACACGTCGCACAGGGCGATGATCTGGCAGTCGTCGCGGCCGAGGAGGCCGCCCACATGGCTGCCGGCGATGAGGCCGTTGCCGACGATGCCGACGGTGATCCGGTTGCTCGGGGCGGAGGCGCCGAAGAGGCGGGCGGGCAGCACCAACGGGGCCACGCCGAAGGCGAGAATGCCGGAGAGGCCGCGTTTGATGGCGGTGCGGCGCGTGAGCGCGGATGAGGACTGGGAGTGGGAGGGGATCATGTTAAAAGGGAGAGAGGAGACGGTTGAGGCGGTTCGACAGCCGCGCCGCGCGACGCCGGTCTCGGCGTGCCGGGGGCGGGCGGTGCCACCGCGCTTTACGAGAGCTTGGTGATCCGGGCCACCGCCTGTGCCCGCGAATGCACATGCAGCTTCTCGTAGATGCGCCGGATGTAGG
>JAUPWC010000667.1 GCA_030916665.1 Verrucomicrobiota bacterium | reverse complement strand
TCGGAGACCCCGCCCTAGATGTCGCCAGGCGCCCCTTTCCCCATGCTCAAATCCACGCTCTCCGCCGCCGCGCTCCTCGGCGCGGCGGTCTTCGCCGTCGCCGCCGACTACACCGCCGTCCCGCTCGCCCCGCGGTCCGCGCCCGCGTCCGGCGCCAAGCCCTTCACGCGGCTCAACCCCGCCGCCGCCGGCCTGACCGTGCCCAACGTCTTCGACGACCCGCGCATGAGGGGCCGCCTCTTCCGCGAGCTTACGCTCGGCGCCGTCGAGACCGGCGTCGCCGTGGCCGACTTCGACCGCGACGGCCGTTCCGACATCTTCGCCATCTCCAAGAACGGTCCCTGCGCGCTCTACCGCCAGGTCGCCCCGTTCCAGTTCGAGGACGTCGCCGCCAAGGCCGGAGTCGCCATTCCCGCGCCCGAGGGCGGCGTCTCCAGCAACACGGGCGCGACCGCCGTGGACATCAACCAGGACGGCGCGATGGACCTCTACGTCTGCCGCTACGACCTGCCGAATCTCCTCTTCGTGAACAACGGCGACGGCACCTTCACCGAGCGCGCCGCCGCCTACGGTCTCGCGATCAAGGACGCCTCGGTCCACGCCACCTTCGCCGACTACGACCGCGACGGCCACCTCGACTGCTACCTCGTCACCAACATCCTCGACTTCACCAAGAGCCCGCAGGGCCGCCGCGATTTTCTCTACCACAACAACGGCAACGGCACCTTCAGCGACGTGACCGCGAAGAGCGGCGTGTGGGGCCTCACCCAGGGCCACACCGCCATCTGGCTCGACGCCAACCACGACGGCTGGCCCGACCTCTACGTCGCCAACGACTTCGAGACACCCGACCGCTTCTACCTCAACAAGGGCGACGGCACCTTCGCCGACGTCGTGGACGAGCGCCTGCCGCACGTCACCTACTTCTCGATGGGCGCCGACGCGGGTGACCTCAACAACGACGGCCTCGTCGACTTCTTCATCACCGACATGCGGGATCGGAATCATTTCGAGTTCATGACCGGCATGGAGGAGATCGGCCGCGGTCTCTGGGAGATGGAGCGCGTGAGCGACCTCATCCCCCAATACATGTGGAACGCCGTTTACCTCAACACCGGCACCGACCGCTACACCGAGGCCGCGCGCCTCACCGGCATGGCCGCCACCGGCTGGACCTGGTCCGCCCGCTTCGGCGACCTCGACAACGACGGCCGCCTCGACGCCTTCGTCACCGCCGGCATGATCCGCAACTTCATCGACGCCGACCTCGTGGACAAACAGAATGTCGCGCCGACCCTCGCCGCCCGCGCCGCCGTCTGGAAAAACTCCGCCCCGCGCAAGGAGTCCACGCTCGCCTACCGCAACCTCGGCCCGCTCGCCTTCGCCGACGCCTCGGCCGACTGGGGCCTCGACGAAAACACCGTGTCCTTCGGCTGCGCGCTCGCCGATCTCGACGGCGACGGCGACCTCGACCTGGTCTATGCCAACTACGAGGCCCCGCCGACGGTCGTGCGCAACGACACCGCCGGCGGCCATGCCGCCGTCATCCGCCTCGCCGGCCGCGCGCCCAACCGCGATGCCATCGGCGCCGAGGTCACGGTCGAGACCGCCGCCGGCACGCAGGTGCGCCAGATCTACACGGAGCGCGGCATCGCCTCCAGCGAACCCGCGGACGTTCACTTCGGCCTCGGCGATGAACAGGTCATCAAGAAACTCACCGTTCGCTGGCCCCGCGGCCAGGTGCAAGTCCTCGAAAATCTTCCCGCCGGCCAGCTCATCACGATCAATGAACCCGCGCTCGCCGAGGGCGCCAAGCCCGTGCCCGCGGTTTTCAAGTCCGCGCCCCGCGCCGATGCGCTTTTCGCCGAGTCCGCCGCCGTCCGCGGCCTGAAGCACACGGTCCAGCTCCGCCCCTACGACGAGTTCATCGGCCAGCGCCTTCTCCCGCGCCGCCTCAACGGCCAGGGACCTGCGCTCGCCACCGCTGACGTGAATGCCGACGGTCGCCCCGACCTCTTCGTGAGCGGGAGCGCCGGCCAGGCCGGCCGCCTCTTCCTCGCGCAGGCCGACGGCTCCTTCGCTCCCGCCGCCGACCAGCCCTGGGCCGACGCCGCCGAGGCCGACGACACCGGCACCGTCTTCCTCGATGCCAACGGCGACGGTCATTCCGATCTCTTCCTCGTCGCCGGTGGCGTGCAGAAGCCGCGCGGCGATGCCCTGCAGAACGACCGTCTCTACTTCAACGACGGCAAGGGCAGGTTCACCGCGGCCCCGACCGGCGCGCTCCCGGCCGACGGCGAGAGCACGCAGGCGGTCGCTGCCGCGGATTTCGACGGCGACGGCAGGACCGACCTCTTTGTCGGCGGTCGCTCCGTGCCGGGCAAATACCCCGAGACGCCCCGCAGCTTCCTCTATCGCAACGAGGGCGGCAAATTCGCCGACGTGACCGACAGCGTCGCCCCCGGTCTGCGCGAGATCGGCCTCGTCACCGCCGCGCTCTGGGCCGACGTGGACGGCGACAAGCGCGCCGATCTGCTCGTCGCCACCGAGTGGGGCCCGGTCGCGCTCTTCCGCAACAATGGCAAGACGCTCGTCGCGACCCCGCTCACTGCCGCCACCGGCTGGTGGAGCGCGCTCGTCGTGGCCGACGTCAACGGCGACGGCCGGCTGGACGTCATCGCCGGCAACACCGGCCTCAACACCAAGTATCACGCCAGCGCCGCGCAGCCGACCGAACTCTACGCCGGCGACTTCGACGGATCCGGCCGCACGCACCTCATCGAGGCGCAACACGAGGACGGCAAGCTCGTGCCGGTGCGCGGCCGCAGCAAACTGGGCTATGCCTTCGCGTGGCTGCCACGGAAATTCCCGACTTACAAAGCCTTCGCGCAAGCCTCGCTGGCCGACATCTTCGGCGCCGACAAACTGGCCGGCGTGAAGCGCCTCGCCGCCACCGAGTTGGCCAGCGGCGTCTTCCTCCAGCAGGCCGATGGCTCGTTCGTGTTCCGTCAGTTGCCTCGCGAGGCGCAGCTCGCCCCGGTCAACGCCATCATCGCCCGCGACCTCGACGGCGACGCCAAGCTGGACCTGCTGCTCGTCGGCAACCACTTCGGCCCCGAGCCCACGACCGGCCGCTTCGACGGCGGCCTCGGCCTCGTGCTCAAGGGCGACGGGAAAGGCAGCTTCACCGCGCTGCTGCCCGCCGCCTCCGGCGTAATCGTCCCGGGCGAAGCCCGCGCCGCCGTGGCCCTCCCCGGCGACAAGGGCGTGCGAGTCGTCGTCGCCACCAACCAAGGCCCGCTCCTGCTCTTTGAGCGGAGATGAGTGTCAATATTCCGCTACCTTGAGGCCGGGTATGCGTTTGAAGTGTCCGACGTTACGGGTGACGATGGCGGTGCCGTAGGCCAGGGTGGTGGCGGCAATCCACACGTCGTTGTCACCGACCGGCAATCCGCGTCGGTCCAGTGAGCGGGCGATACGTGCGGCGAGCCAGGCAATATCCTCGTCAATCTCCAGAATGGTGAAGTTCGCGAGCAGGCGTTCCACGTCGGCGCGGGTCTCGCATCCCTCGGCGAACTCTGCCCACGACACGCGGGAGGCGTAAAGCGGCAGATCCTGATGGCTCTCGGCGAACTCGCGAGCGGCGACTTGGGCGGCCTTGCCTCGTTGGCCGGCGTAGTGAATCAGAAACGTGGTATCGCAGAGCATCAGCCGACGGGGCGCAGATCGCGCGACCGCTTCCTGCGGGAAACAGCCCGATCAACCTTGGCCCAATCCACGCCCTTGTCCCAACCCGGGCGCGCGCTCCGCTTAATCAAATCGCCGAAGGTGCCCTTGGCGGGAGGGAGAACCTTGACCGGCTTGGTTGCGATAGCGTTGCCCATGCTTAGGAATGGAAGCTGCTTCGCTTCGGAAGACAAGCTCTCAGCGGCTCTCCCGCTCAAGCATCAACCCTGCCTAACACTGCTGGGGCGGTCCCTCGGACCGATAGATCGCGGTTTGTATGCTCGCCGCAAACGATCCGTTCCAGTTCCGCGCCCTGCTCCGGGGTCAGTATCTTGGAGCTTCGCTCCAAGGCCGCCAAACGATCAGCCCGTGAAACTCCCTTCAGGCCGCGGATTAACAATGCCGCCTCTGCCAGCTTCGGTGGCGGCAGGGTGCGCAGGTCCTCGACGATGGCGTCCAGCGTGCTCATGCCAGCACCATAGCCGTTCAGCCTGCCCGGGCAAGTCCGGTTTGGGCGTATCGCTGACGTTGCTTCGAACAATACGGTGACCCTGAACGTTAAACACAGAGATCGCAGAGGCCACAGAGGGGATGCTGTTTGGTTTGGCTCTCCGTGCCCTCTGCGTCCTCTGTGTTAAAGCGGTTCGACACATCTGTGCCCATGCCTGTTCATCTGTGGTTAAACCCTGCTTTGGCTCGCCTTGCCTTTCGGTTCCTCCCTGAATCTACGCATGTTTTCCCGTGCTATTACCCTGATTGCGCTGGCGATGCTCACCCTCGCCGCGCGTGCTGAAACCTCCCCGCTGGCCTCGTCCCCGTCCGAGTTCGTCCGCGCGCAGGCCGCGAGCGGGGTGAAGTGGCAGGTGTGGGACGCGGCCACGCTCGCGCAGGCCAAGCAGCAGAACAAGAGCATCTATGTCTTCATCGGCTCGCCGCTGAGCGAGCTCACGCGCGCGACGATCAACCAGACCTTCACCAGCGAGAAGACCGTCGCCTGGCTCAACGAGAATTTCTTCTGCCTCTTCGTGGACGCCGACGCCCAGCCGGACGTCGCCGCCCTCGGCCAGCACTTCATCACCACCGTCAAGCAGCTCAAGGGCTCACCCGTCCATCTCTGGCTCACGCCCGACACGCTTCAACCCTACGACGGCGCCAACTACCTGCCGCCGTCGGAGGAGTGGGGGAAGCCCGGTTTCCTCAAGGCCGCTCGCGCCGCCCTCGACACCTGGACCGTCGACCCCGCCCGCGCCCGCGCGCTCGCCACCGAGGCCCTCGACATGATGCGCCTGCCGCCCGTGGACACCAACGCCCCGCTCGACATCGAGGCCAAACTCGCCGCCGCGGCGAAGGCCTGGGTCGCCGCCGCCGACCCGGTGAACGGGGGCTTCGGCACCGCGCCCAAACTCCCCGAGCCGGAGCTCATTCGTTTCCTGCTCACGCGCGGTGACGAAGCCCGCGAGGCCGCGATCAAGGCCGCCCGCGCCCTCGTGAACGGCGCCCTGCGCGACCCGGTGGACGGCGGCTTCTATCGTCGCTGCATAGATGAAGCGTGGAAGGAACCTTACTTCCAGAAGACCCTCGCCGACCAAGCCCGCATCGCCCTCGCCCTCCTCGACGCCGCCGACGCCGCCAAGGACGACAAACTTCGCGCCGCCGGCATCGCGGCCTTGGATTTTGCCCTGAAAGAACTGCGTAACCCCAATGGCTCCTTGGCCGCCGCGCTCGACGGGACCTTGGAAGAGAATTCTGATCCGACCAAACGGCCAACGTTCGTGAAGGCCGGGGTGGCTGGTGGCGGGACAGTTTGTCAGCTTATCATGGCAATCTACAAGAGCGGTCAAAAGCGACTGACCGCACAAATTCAGAAGATTGCGGACGGTGCAATTCCGGCCGTGGGAGTTGAGCCGCTTTATCTATTGCAGTCCCACTCGGTGGCGACCGCGACCGAGCCTACTCCGGCTGATTTGCTGCACGCCGTGCTGATGGGCAAAGTGGGAGGCGAGGAGTCCAAGCCTATCGGTGAAATGATCGTTATGGCTAATCTAACCTACTTCGAACCGGAGACCGGCGTTTACATGGCTACACCCAAGAAATTACCGCCCGGCATCGCCGCTCGCGTTCCCGCTTCCGGCGAAACGCCGTCCGCCGAGGTGCTGGCTCTGTTGGCCGGCGTGGACGCCAAGACCGCCGACCTCATCCGCCGGAACCTGATGCACCAGATTGAATACGACGAGCTGCCCCCGGGCGACATCCTCCTCGGCCTGAGCCAGACACAGAAGTGAACAACCACAGATTAACACAGATACACACAGATGTAAGGCAGAGTCCGGACGACTCTCTTGTCGTCAGTCTGGCTGCTTCCCTCTCAATCTGTGTTCATCTGTGTCCATCTGTGGTTAAAAAGGTTCGGGGTTAGTTCTGATGCCTTCGCCCCGGGCCTACGTTTATATCGTCCGCTGCCGTGACGGCACGCTCTACATCGGCACGGCGCGCGATGTCGCCAAGCGCCTCGCGCAGCACGACGCAGGGAAGGGCGCCAAATACACCCGCTCCCGCGGCCCGGTAAAACTGCTCCTGCAGGAAGGCCCGATGACCGTCAGCCGCGCCCTGCGCCGCGAGCACCAGCTCAAGCAGCTCACCCGCGCGCAGAAGGAAGCACTCATCGCCGGCACGCTCGTGCTCAAGCTGCCACGCCGTCGGAAAGCTCGCCAAGGTGGAACGGCCTGACCTCAGGACGTTTTTTTTCGGACCAGCGCGCTGGGGTCAGCGCACTCCACCTTCAAGTCGTGTAGCGCGCGTAGTCTTCCGGCGTGTCCAAGTCCGTATCGTCAGCGAGCGGCACCGATGCGAAGTCCGGTCGCTCTTCACGGAGGATCTCGCGGGCTCCGGCGTCACCGGTGAGGGTGCGCAGCCGGGGAAACCAATCCCGACCGAAGAGCACGGGCGGCACACGGCGCTGGCCGTTGTGCGAGGCCACGAGCGAACAGCCTCCCTGCCGATAGCGGGCGATGATCTGGTCGAGGTGGCCGTCAGGCAGGCCGGGCTGGTCGCCGAGGGCGATGATCAACGCATCCAAGGCGGGAGCGCGCTCAAGCAGGGCGTCCACGCCCACGCGCAGCGACGAGCCCATGCCTTCCTGCCAGGCGGGGTTCACGGCGGTTTGCAGCGGCAGGCCGGAGAGGACCGGCTCAATTTGCTCGAACTCCGCGCCGAGCACGACGACCACCGGCGAGACTTGAGCCTGGAGCACGCGCTCGGCCACGTGCCGCAGCAGCGTTTGGCCTTCGACCGGCAACAACTGCTTCGGCCGCCCCATGCGCTTCGAAGCCCCGGCCGCGAGAAGCACGAGCGCGCAGTGGAATTCAAGGGATTTGCTCACGGTTCAACTCCAAGGCGGCAGAGGTATTGGCCACAAAAAGCACAAGAAGCGCAAAAAATAATATGGGTTCACTCTGTGGCCTCTGTGCGCTCTGTGTTTAACTGCCCGGTGCATGTGGCCTGTTTTGTGCCTTCTGTGCCTTTTGTGGCAAATCCTTCATCCGTGGATCGGTCCGGGGCGGTCGCGGAGATGGCCGGGAGTGCGGTTGTTCAAGCGGGATTCCAACTCGGCCAGAATCGCGAGCGCCACCGTCTCCGGCGTGCTCCCGCCGAGGTCGAGGCCGACGGGGGCGTGGAGCTTGGCGAGCGCGGTCGCATCCAGCGTGAGACCGTCGGCTTTCAGTTCGTTCAAGATGCGGTCAGTGCGCACACGCGGGCCGAGTTGGCCGAGGTAGGCAAAGTCGCGGGGAAGCAGCGCGCGCAGAAACTCCCGGTCGTCGGCGTAGCGGTGCGTCATCACCACGGCAAAGGTGCGGGCATCGAAGCGGAGTTGCGGCACGAGTTCCGGGATCGGGGCGGAGAGAATGGCGTCCGCATCAGGGAAGCGCGCCTTGCTGGCGTAGGCCGGCCGGGCGTCGGCTACGGTCACATGCCAGCCGGTGGCCTTGGCCATCTGCGCCAGCGGACGCGCATCGTCGCCGGCGCCGCAGATGAGCAGCGCAGGCGGGGCGGGGATGGCTTCGAGAAAGTCACCGTTTGCGGGAGCGCTTTCGGCGGCCAGTCGGGTGCCGTGGGCGCCGACGACCAACGCCGTGTCGCGGCGGTCGTGCAGGTTGGCGCGCAGCGCGGCGATCCAGGTCGGGCGTTCGGCGGGAATGCGCTCGATGAGGACGCGCACGACGCCCTGGCAGCCGAGGCCGACGCCCCACACGAGATCGTTCTCGGCGGTGGTGTCGTAAACCGTGAGTTCCGGCTGGCCCGAGGCGAGCACGCGGCGGGCGCGCTCCATGACATCCTCCTCCAGGCAGCCGCCGCTGATGGAACCCAGCCGCGTGCCGTCGGGCAGCAGGAGCAGGCGAGCGCCGGGGCGTCGGTAGGAGGAGCCCTCGACCTTCACCAAAGTCGCCAGCGCCGCGTGTTGTCCGGCGGCGGAGTCGAGGGCGGTGAGGATGCGGGAGATTTCAGACATGATGAAGCGGAGTTTTGGAACCACTGATGGGATTTCTCAAAGAGAAATCCTTGGGACACCCCTTCGGCTTATCGCCTTCGGCATAGGTTTCAGGGCGCCGCTAATCGCGGCGCGGATCGACCTGCGATAAGCAGGTTCGAAAACCTCACCGCGGAGCCGATTAGGCGAAGTCGCTGG
>JAUPWC010000666.1 GCA_030916665.1 Verrucomicrobiota bacterium | reverse complement strand
GGGATGCCGCCGCGCTGCAGGTGGCCGAGCACGCAGACGCGCGTCTCCTTGCCGGTGCGCCGCTGGACCTCCGCGGCGACCACCGCGGCAACGCCACCCAGCCGGGCCTCGCGCGCTCCACCGGCCATCGCGCTCGTGACAAAATCCTTGTCCCGCTCCCGGGCGCCTTCGGCGACCGCCATCAGCGTGAAGTGCTTCCCCTCTGCCTCCCGGGCGGCCACCTTGGCGCAGATGCTGTCGAAGTTGAAGGGAATCTCGGGAATGAGAATGACGCTCGCGCCCCCGGCGATGCCGGCGTGCGCCGCGATCCAGCCGGCATAGCGGCCCATCATCTCGACCACCATCACGCGGTTGTGGCTCTGCGCGGTGGGGCGCAACCGGTCGAGCGCCTCGGTGGCGAACGAAACCGCCGTGTCGAAGCCGAACGTGACGACGGTGCCGCCGAGGTCATTGTCGATGGTCTTGGGCACGCCCACCACGGGGATGCCGGCCTCGAGGCATTGCAGGGCGATGGAGAGCGAACCGTCGCCCCCCCACCACGATGAGCGCGGTCAGCCCCAAGGCGTCAAAGTTGCGCCGGGCCTCGGCCAGGATCCCGAGGTCGATGCGCTTGGTCTCACCGTGACCGACCTTGGCGGCAAAGCGTCCGCTGTTCGCCGTGTTGAGGATCGTCCCGCCCAGGTATAGCAACCCGTCCATATCTCGGTAATCGAGATCGCGGGTCCGCACCGGGTCGAGCAGCCCGTCGAAGCCGCCGAGGATGCCGATCGTCTCCCAATTGCGTTTGGCGGCCGCCTTGACGACGGCGTAGATGACCGCGTTCAGGCCGGGGCAGTCACCGCCGCCGGTCAGGATACCGATGCGCTGTTTCATAGGGAATGGGGTTCGGGGCCGGCGCGGGAACAGCCCGCAGCCATGATCCCAAGCAACCGACCATACTCAAACCCTAAGCCGCCACCCCCCGCCGGCATTAGCACAACTGCGCGCCGCCGCCGTCCGGCAACGGATGCACAGGCGGCGCTACTTCAACGCCTGGTAGATCGTGACCTTGAAACGCTGGTTCAGCTTGCTGCCACCGTCGGGGTTGAGCTGGCACATCAGCAGCCCGATGAGGCGCTCCTTCGGATCGACAAAATACTGCGGGAAATACGCGCTGCCCCAGCCGTAGGCCCCCTCGCCCATCAGCTCGCCCTGCGCGCCGGGGTCCTGATTCACCCAAAAGCCGAGCCCGAAGGCCCGCGTGTCCCACTTGAACAGGTCGCGCGTGTGGTTCTCGTGCATCAGCGCCACCGTGCGCGGGCTGAGCAGCCGCGCGCCGTCGAGTTCGCCGCCGTTGAGCAGCATCTGCAGGAACCGGCCGTAGTCCGACGCCGTGGAGCAGAGCCCGGCTCCGCCGCAGAAGAGTTTGCGCGGACCGTCGATAAAGTCCGTGCGCGTGGAGTCCTCCTTGCGCACGAGCTTGTCGCCTTCGAGTCCGTAAACGACGGCGAGGCGCGCAGCCTTCTCCTTCGGCAGGTAGAAACCGGTGTCGGGCATCCGCAGCGGCCCGAAGATGCGCTCCCCGAGAAACCGGTCGAGCGGCATGCCGGACACGATCTCGACAAGATAACCGAGCAGATCGGTGCCGTAGCCATACTCGAAGGCCTCGCCGGGCTGCGTGCTCAGCGGCAGCGTGGCGAGGCGCTTCATCGCCGACGCGAGCGTCTCGTCGTGACCCATGAGATACCAGCCCTGCAGGTTGGCCTTCTTGTAGTCGTCGGCCACCAGACCCCAGCCGTAGCCGAGGCCGGCGGTGTGGGTCATGAGATCGCGGATGGTGATCGCACGCTTGGCGGGCACCGTCACGTATTTGACCTCGGCGGGCGACCCCGGGGGCGGAGCGACGGCGACCACGGACTTCTGAAATTCGGGGATGAACTTGCCGACTGGATCGTTGAGCAGGAAACGGCCCTCCTCATAGAGCATGAGCGCGGCGACGGTCGTGACGGCCTTGCTCATGGAGGCGATGCGGAAGATCGCGTCGGTGCGCATCGGCACCTGGTTCTCCACGTCGTGCGCGCCGTAGGCCTTGAGCACGGCATCCTGCCCGTCGCGCTTCACGATCATGACCGCGCCGGCGAGCTGCCCGGCGGCGATGTCGCGCTCGATCACCTGGTCGAGCCGCCGCAGGCGCTCGGGATCGAAACCGAGCGCCGCCGGATCGGCGGCGCGGGCGAGGGTCAGCGTGACGACGAAACCCAAAAAAAGGCGAACCAGAGGATTCATGGGAAAATTCAAAACCAAGCGGGCGGTAATCGCGAACCTGGAAATGCAGGCCTTCCCTCCAACGTGTCATCCGGGCGGGGTTTAATCCGAATTCCAGGATTGCTGGTGTGGCCCGCTGCTGGAGCAGCGGGATTTTTGCATGCAGTCGCGAGTTTTTGTCCCTGTGCTCCCGCACAGGGCTACACCAAGGCGGCTCGAAACCGGAATCCGGACTTAAACTTCAACTTCCAACTTCAACGGGCACGCTTCGCGCCCCGTCTCCGTCCTTGCCCCCTTCTCCCTCCTCCCTTCTCCTGACACGTCATGCCTTCTGCCGAGGATTCCCCGTCCGAGACCGTCATCTCCCTGC
>JAUPWC010000665.1 GCA_030916665.1 Verrucomicrobiota bacterium | reverse complement strand
GTGATGGACCTGGAGAGCCTGCGGGAGATTTTGAGCTGAGCGATCTGCTTGGCATTGGGCCACCACGACTCACCCCATAGTAAAGCGAACCGAGCTAACCTTTAATATGGGCATCGCTTAGTAAAGCGACCGGCTGTTCACTTTACTAAGATTTCCGGTTTTACACTTTGGCGGCACACTCCGTCCACACATAACCCGCAGGAACCAACCACACCTTTGAATTTCTCACCTGTGCGTCATTTGACGCACATCCGGCTTGATTCCCAAGCACAATGCGCCGATATGTTTAGACAGTCGGGTGCCGCTTGTCGGCTCGATATGGTCCGCCCAGCCTGACTTCACTTTTCCTCTTTCCCGAGCCGGCTCCACAGAGTCGGCTCTTTTGTTTTATAGGCCACCCAGCCCTCGCGTGCGAAGCCACACAGGTCGGAATCCTCCGGGAATACCTTTAATCCGTCGAGTTTCTCTCCCTTCCCCCCGGCGGTAGAAATGCGGAATCAGGTTCTTGAAAAAGGGGTAATCGAAGTTCCGGTCGCGAAACGCCCTGTAAACATTGTAGGCACAGAGATCGGCCAGTTGAACCCCGTTTGACAACTTGCTGTCCGTGAAGAACGGGTATTCGACGATGTGTTTGAAATCCACCACCCGGTTGCCCTCTCGCTGGAAGAACGCGTGCTTCATCGAGAGCGCCCGGTTGATCGTTTTGTCGGTGTCATCCATCACGATGGTCGCTTGGTGCTTCGGGTGATACTCTGCCATGAAGTGCTCGATGCGCTCCAGCAACAGTTCGTATGCCTTCTTGTGGAGCTTTTCATGGTCCATGTGGGCGTGAAGCTTTCGTTTGTCGATGACCACGGCGAAGACTTGCATGTAGTGGTCGGCCACCTGTTTCAGGAAGCAATCAACCAGCCGTTGACGGTCTTTGTCGGACAGGGCGTGCAAAAACGGGCTCTCTTTCTAGCGCTGCTTTGCTATGCGCAACCAAGTGGACTTCACCTCGCAATCGGCCAGATCGAAGTCCAGCGACCGTGTCTTGTAGAGGTGGTCGCGGAGCTCCTGCTTCAGGTTTGCGATGGCCCGGTCGAAGCGCCACCACTTGAATTCGTAGAGCGAAACCGCCGTCAAGACGTAGAGATGATCGAGCGGCTGCTCCGTGCCATCGGGCAGAACACGCTTGGCGCGCGGATCGCGAGAGCCGGATTCGTCAAAGTAGAAGAAATACATGGCCGGTCAGAATCTATGCGAGGGTGGTTAGGCGCGCTGGCCCAGCGCGGCGTTAATACCTGTGGCGGCATTTCCCACCAGCGGCAAGGTCAGGCTTGCCGCCGGACCCGGGATGCCGTGCAACCTTAGTCCTTCCCCTTGGAAAATCCCTGCACCTTCTCCCCCGACCGGCGGCACCGCTACTCGCTCGTGCACCGCTGGAATCCGCTCTTCGGCGACCGGCTCATTCTCTGGATCGGGCTCAATCCCTCGACCGCCGACGAGCAGCAGCTCGATCCGACGCTCACGCGCATCCGCTCGTTTTCGCAGCGCGAGGGCTTCGACGGGTTCTGGATGGCCAACCTCTTCGCCCTACGCACGCCCTACCCGAAGGAGATGATGGCCGACCCCGACCCGGTCGGCCCGGGCAACGACGCGGCCCTGCTCGAAGCCGCCGACCGCTGCGAACGCATCGTCGCCGCCTGGGGCGCCGGCGGGGATTTTCAGGGCCGCGCCACCGCGGTCGCCAAACTCTTCGCCGGCCGCGAACTCTGGTGCCTCGGCACCACGCAGGACGGCCAGCCACGTCATCCGCTCTATGTGGCGGGCAACGCACCGCTCGTGCGGTGGACGGCGCCGGCGTGAAGTTGTCTCAATCCGTGCCCCGCTCCAGTTTGGCGCGGAGTTCGGCGATGAGGGCGTCGATATCCTGGATGAAATCGCCCAGCTCCACGAGGATGGGACCGAGGTGTTCCGGTTTGATAAGCTTCTCCTCGTGGCAGGATTCAACGGCCCGCAATGCGTCCTCCAAGTAACCGCGGGCCCGTTTCAGCCGCACGATGGTGTGGGCGCAGAATTCGATCTCCGGCGGCCAGTATTGTCCGTTGAGCGCGCCGGCAAGCTTGGGACCGGCTATCATCGTGGCATTGAGCAACTCGGACACGGGGTGCTCCTGGCCGGCATCTTCCGGCCGCCAACCCTCGGCCTTGGCGGTTTCGCGCAGTTGCAGGGAAAATTCCATGACGCGCTCCACCAGCGGATGTTCGAACTCCAGTTCCTTTTCCACCTCCAGATCGGGATTGGCCAGAGCCTCCTCGCCGGCGCGGTTCATCTCCTCGATCCATTCCGCGTTGCGCTCCACTTGCTCGGGCGTGGGCTCGGGCCGGCCCTCCTCGCGGTCAAGGCGGTCGAGTTCCTCTTCGAGAATTTTGTCGTAGGCGTCTTCACCCTCCTTGCGTAAACGCGCCTCGATGCGGTCGGCCAGCTTGTCGCTCCGGGCCTGCTGCGCCTCGGCCTCTTCTTCGGTCTGGGGCTTTTCGTCCCATTCGGCCGGCGTGTCGTCCACGATCTCGCGCTTCGCCGTGCCCGCCGCCTCGGCGAGGCGTTCCATGAATCCCGTCATCGCCGCGCCGTTGGCTTTGCGCTGCTCTGCCTCCTCGGCCTCGGACATTTCCCACGTGGCTTCGCCGACGATCTTCAGGTCAAACGAGGCGGTCTCGATGACGACGCGGCCGTTGTCCTCGCTGAACCACTCCAGCGTGAGCGCGTTGCCCCAGTGCCAGGGCATTTCCCGGCCGGTTTTGTAGTAAAGGTGCAGATCGCTCAGCGGAACGTCGGGCACCTTCACCTTGCGCGAGGCGCTGATGTCACCGACCGTGCCGCGTTGGCGCGAGGCGAGTTTGCCGAACTCACCCGGCTGGGGCTGCGGGTTGGTGAATTCGAGGCGCCGGCCCGCCAGATCGCGCCAGCAGTTGCCCTCCAGTTCGAGCACCACGGGCTCGGCGCGTCCGGCCAACCAAAGGCGTCCCGTCACGCGCCCGCGCACCCGGTTGTCGAGTTCGCCGCGCACCACCGCTTCTTCAATGCGCCAGGCCATGGGGCTTCTCGCTGTGTTGGGAGCTACAGCCCCTGCGGGGCGCGGAGCCAGTCGATCAGCTGCTTGCCGGTCACGAAGCGCACCTGGGGTTTGGTGAGCGCGTAGGCGATGAAGTCCTCGATGGCCTTGCGGCGGTCGGGCTTGTTCGCCGGGTAGAGCGCGGTGTGGCCGCCGACCATGAAGGGCGCGCGGTTGCCGGCGAGACGGAGGTCGAGGGTGTATTTGAGGATGGCGAGAAACTCCGGGCCGTCGCACTTCGCCGCCTCCAACACGTTCCAGTCGAGGCCGGTGATCTTGTCCGTCGGCTCGCCCGAGCCGCTGCCATAGGCGACCTTGAGGGCGGCGCCGATGCGGGCGCGCAAACCGGGCTTGGCGCCGTAGCGGGCGCAGTCCGCGTCGGCCGGGATCAGGAAGGAGTGGATCGGGATTTCCCAAAGGCCGGGATGATGGCCCACGCGCCCGGGCGAGCCTTCCGGGTGTTTGGCGGCGTTGCCCGGGCTGCCGGCGTCGAGCGTATAGGGCCAGAGGAAATTCGTGCCGTCCTGACCGGGCTGGTCGCCCTCCTCGAGGGAGCTGTCGTAGAGCTGGCCCTCGGCCACGAGCGCCTCGAAGGTCGCGGCGTTGTAGGCGAGGAAGGGCGTGCGGAAACCCACGATGCCGGCGGCGGGGATGCCCGTCTCGTTGAAGGTCGCCTCGCAGGCGGCCATCTCGGCCCGCCACTTCGCCGTCGTGAACACGGCGCCGTTGTCGTGGTTCTGGGTGTGGTTGGCGATCTCGTGCCCTTCGTTGAGCGCGCGGTGATGGATGGAAATCAGCGAACGGTCGCCCCAGTATTTGCCGTTGCTGAAGAAGATCGCGCGCACGGGATGACCGCCGGCGTCGCGCTTGTCCTTCAGGAGATCCACGAACCACGTCATCGGCTCCGTCTGCGGGTTGTCGTCGAAGCCGAGCAAAATGAACTGCGGCGCCTGCGCGACGGCGAGGCCGCCGGGCGGCTGGGGAGCGGGGGCGAGCTTGTCGGCGGCGACGAGGGGTGAGAGAGCGGTCATGAGCAGCAGGGGCAGGTGGCGGAGGTTCACGCCGACAGGGAATCCACCCGAGGACGCGGGCGCAAATGCGTTTCGCGGGCCGGCGGGGTGATCCCCGGTGGAGCCCGCGCTCCGCGGGCTGATCGAACAACCTGCGCGGAACGCCGGCTCCGCCTTTCCGTGCTCTACCGTATTGCATGCCCCGCACCGACGGTCGGCTTGCCTTCGCCTCCGCCAATGGTCTGGATGCCCGCGCCCCGTCACCACCGCCCCCGTTTCCGTTTATGAGTTCCCCCTCCGTTCCTGTCCGCAACCCCTGGCTCTGGGTCCCGTCATCCTACCTCGCCGAGGGCATCCCCTTCGCGATGGTCATCTGGGTCGCCGGCACGATGTTCAAGGACCTCGGCCACACCGACGGCCAGATCACCGTGGCCACCGCCAGTATCGGCATCGCGTGGTCGCTGAAGCCGTTCTGGGCGGCCTTCCTCGACATGTATAAGACGAAGAAGTTCTTCGTCCTCGCCATGGAGGTGCTGATGGCCGGTCTGCTCGCGGGCATCGCCGTGTGCCTGCCGCTGCCAAATTATTTCCAGATCACCATCGCGGTCCTGTGGGTGCTGGCCTTCGCCTCGGCGACGCAGGACATCTGCGTGGACGGCATCTACCTCACCGCGCTCGACGAGAAGAAGCAGGCGGCGTTCATCGGCGTGCAGGGTGTGTTTTGGAATGTCGGCAAGCTCTTCGGCACCGCCGTCATTGTGTGGGCGGCGGGTTCGCTGAAGGAAGACCACGGCCTCTCCGTCACCGCCGCCTGGAGCTGGGCGATCGGGCTCTCGGGCATGACGCTCGCGCTCCTCGCCGCCTACCACTGGTTCATGCTGCCGACGGGCTCTGTGGCCGAGCGGCCGAAAAACTTTGGTGCGGTCGTGGACACTTTTGGCGACACCATCGTGGACTTCTTCAAGAAGCCGAGCATCTGGGGCATGCTGGCTTTTGTTTTCCTCTACCGCAGCTCCGAGGGCCTGCTGCTGCTCGAGGGCCGGCTGTTCCTCCAGGCCTCGCCCGAGCACGGCGGCATCGGCCTCTCGCTGAAGGCACTCGGCGTCATCGACGGCACGATCAGCACCGCGGTGAGCCTCGGCGCCGGCCTGCTCGGCGGCGCGTTCATGGCGAAGTTCGGCCTGAACCGGAAGACGCTCATCTTCATGGCGGTCTGCCTCAACCTGCCGCACATCACCTACGTGATCATGTCGCAGCTGGCCGGCCCCGGCCACACGCTGTCGCTCTGGACCATCGGCACTCTGGTGACAGTCGAGAAGTTCGGCTACAGCTTCGGCTTCGTGGCGAACATGCTCTACATGATGCAGCAGATCTCGCCCGGACGCTACCACATGACGCACTACGCGTTCTGCACGGCGCTGATGAACCTGATGCTCGTGCCCACGCAGGCGGTCAGCGGCCCGCTCGCCGACCATTTCGGCTACAAGACTTACTTCATCATCGTGATGTTCGCCGCGATTCCCTCGGTGGCGGCGGCGTGTTTCGCGCCGTTCCCGCGCAAGCCCGACAACGGCCACCCGGCCTGAGCGAGTCCATGCGCGCCTTTCTGTTCGCGACCCTGCTGGCGCTCGCCGTCACAGCCCCGGCCGCCGAGTGGCGGGAGACCAAGTGGCACGGCGAGGCCGCGTGGGAGTCCCGCTCCTCCGGCTGGCGCGCGGTGGTGTCCGTGGTCCGCGCGCGGCTCATGCATTTCGGCCCCGACGGGAGCGACGTGAACCTCCTGCTGGCGCCGCCGACCCGCGACAACCCCAACCGCCTCGGCGGCCACCGCGTGTGGCTTGGCCCCCAGGCGCAGTGGCCCGGTGGCTGGCCGCCGCCCGCCGCCTGGGAATACCGCGAACCGGCGCTGATCGGGACCGAAAACGAGACGGTGCTGCGTTTCGTGATGCCTTCGACCAACGACGCCTGGCCGCAGCTCACCCGCACCTACCACTGGGACGGCGCCACGCTGGTCTGCGGCGCGGAGTTCACCGGCGGCTCGCGCCCGGCGCAGATCGTGCAGATTTTCCAGGTGCCGCCCGCCATGACCGCCGAGGCCGCGGTGCGTCCGGAGCCGGATTTTTCCGCCGGCTACGTGCGGCTGCCCTCGACGGCCGGTCCGTTTGCCGCGCGTTTTCCGCCGCCGGCCCACGCTTCGCTGAGCGGTGACACCCTCACGCTCCGTCACACCGGGCAGGTTGGCAAATACGGTTATCGTCCGCAGCCCCTGCTGGGCCGGCTCGACGGCTATGAACTCACGGTGAGCCGCGGCACGCTGACCGGCGAGGTTGTGGGCGAGCCGGACGAGGGTTTCCACACCCAAGTCTATCTCAGCGGCAATCACGAAGCCTTCGGCGAACTGGAGCAGCTCTCGCCGCTCTTCGCCGCCGGAAAGCCCGCGCGCTTCGAGGTGCGGCTGAGCGCGCGGAAGCCTTGAGGCTGCAGCCGGTGATTTCCCGTGGTGTCTCTGTGGGCAGCCCGCTTGCGGGCGCTTCTCCTGCGCGCGCGCAAGCGCGCTGACCCACATCCGGCTGAAGCGACCGGGCTCATACCCTTTCGCATTCAAAGGTATAATGTCTGGACGCAATGGTAGGGGCCGACCTCCGGGCGGCCCGGCAGAATTTGCGAATTCATCCGGCCCGCCCGGAGGTCGGGCCCTACCGTTGTGATACCTTTGAATGCGAAATGGGCTCAGTGCTCCACCTCGGCCAGAATCACCCGCAGCTTGGTTTTTTCGGGACGGTAGTCGGAGCGCGGCGCGAACTCCTCCTTGGAGACCGTGAGCGCCCGGATGTCTGCCAGCAGAAAATTTCTCCAGCCCGGCGGCGGTTCGCTGCGGCTGCCACCGGCGATCTGCCAGGCGAGCAACACCCGCGCGCCGTCGCGCAGCTGGCCGAGCGCATGCGGTTCCACCCGGCGCACATGGTCGTGATACGTGAACTCCAGCAACCGACGTTCACGCAGCGCGGTGCGGATCAGCGGCTCGGCGTCGCGCGGCTTTTCCTCCGCCGGACCGCGCACGCCGAGTGCCAGTCCGGCGGCGACTGCGGCCCTGAGGAAGCCGCGCCGGTTCATGTGGCGGAGTATCGGGATCGGGCCGGTTCACTCAACCGCGAAACCGAGGCCCCCGCCTCCGGCCACCTGCCCCTTAAACATATCCTCCGCGTCTCGTCACATAAGGCCTGTTCCATGCACAACTAACCCAATAGGTTAGTTGTGCATGAACGGCGTTTGCGGGTTGCAAACGGTCTCCGGGGCGGGTGCGCCCGCGTATGTGGGTGCGGGGCGCTACCGTTCCAGCCGGTTTCGTGGCTCACCCGACCGCCGCTTGGTAGAGCAAGAACACGATGAGCTGCGCCGAGAACACGCGCAGCAGCATCACGAGCGGATAGACGGTCGCGTAGGAAACAGCCGGCGCATCGCTGCCGGTGGTCTGCTGGGCGAAGGCGAGCGCGGGCGGGTCGGTCATGCTGCCGGCAAGCAGGCCGCAGAGTTCGGCGTAGTTGAGTTTCTTCCACGCGCGCGCGAGCAGACCGATCACCAGCAGCGGCAGCGCGGTGATGAGCGCGCCGAAGAGCAGCCACGACAGGCCGTTGCCGCCCATGAGCACCTCGACGAACTTGTCGCCCGACTTCAGGCCGACGGCCGCGAGGAAGAGCGTGATCCCGACCTCGCGCAGCATGTGGTTGGCGTTGGTCGGCAGATACCAGACGAGTGGGCCGGTGTTGGCGACGCGCGAAAGCAGGATCGCCACGACGAGCGGGCCGCCGGCCAGGCCGAGTTTCACCGCCGCGGGCAGGCCGGGGATCGCGAGCGGGATGGCACCGACGATCACGCCGAGCGCGATGCCGAGGAAGAACGGAATCGGCTGCGGCGAGTTGAGCGCCTTGTTGGAGTTGCCGACCGCCGCCGCCACGGCGTCGATCCGCGGCTCCTCGCCGACCACCATGAGCACATCGCCGAACTGGAGCCGAAAGCCCGGTGTCGCCGTGAACTCGATGCCGCCGCGCGTGACGCGCGTGACCACGACGTCCTGTTCGGCGAACACGTCGATCTCGCCGAGTTCGCGGCCGAAGACCGCGCTGTGCGTGACGATCAGCCGGCGGTTGGAAATGGCGCCCGGCATGGCCTTGAGATCGACGCCCGCGTCGGCGCCGACGACCACGCGCAGCTCGTCGAGCCCCTCCTCGGGGCCGACCGCGTGCAGGATGTCGCCGAGGCGCAGGAGCGTCTCGGGCTTCGCGACCTCGACCATGCCGGCACGGGAGAAGCGCGACACGACCACGCCGGAGCCGGCGAGGCCGGGCACTTTGCCGAGTGGGCGTCCGACGAGGTTGGGGTTACGCACCTCGAAGTTGCGGGTGGCGGGCTTGGGGCGCGCCGGCGCGTGCGCGGCCTCGGCGGCGGCGACCTCGGCCTTCACGTCCACGCGGAAAAGTTTCCGCACGATGACCATCGTGAGGATGATGCCGACGATGCCGAAGGGATAGGCGACGGCGTAGGCCAGGCCCTGCACGGCGGCGGCGCTGTCGGGCGTGCCGACCTGTTTCAACGCCTGCTGGGCGGCAGCGAGGCTCGGGGTGTTGGTCGTTGCGCCCGAGAGCAGGCCCACGCCGGCCGGCAATTCGACGCGCCCGCTCTGGATCAGCACCACGGCCACGACCGCCCCCAGCAACACGATGGCGGCGGCAAAGCCGTTGAGCATCAGCCCGCGCGACCGCAGCGAGCCGAAGAAACCCGGACCGATCTGCAGCCCGAGGGTGTAAACGAAGATGATGAGGCCGAACTCGCGCACAAATTCCAGCACGTGATGGTCCACCGTCAGCTTGAAGTGACCCAGCAGCAGGCCCGCAAAAAGCACGCCAGCCACGCCGAGGCTGACACCGCCGACGCGGATCTTGCCGAGCGCCGACCCGGCGGCGCCGGCGGCGCCCAGCAGAATGACAGTGCGGGCAACGGAATCTTCGGTGAGCAGGTGCGTGAGCCAGTCCATGGTGTAGGTCT
The DNA here is from genome assembly GCA_030916665.1 of Verrucomicrobiota bacterium. Taxonomy (GTDB): domain Bacteria; phylum Verrucomicrobiota; class Verrucomicrobiia; order Opitutales; family Opitutaceae; genus Lacunisphaera. The sequence goes on along the minus strand of JAUPWC010000665.1, from coordinate 7,981 downwards.
TGAGGCTACCAAGCCCCGGTGGCGCGCACAGCTCATTTGTTGGCGATTTCTGTGCAACCGGGGCGCGCCGGCGCGGTCTCCACGTCATAACCCCCGGCTGGAATCCTGCCGATTTTGTGTCATGTTACCGGTCATGCACCTTTCCCGCTTCCTCCCGTCCCTCCTGCTGGCCGGAGGGCTCGTCCTGTTAGCCGGATGCAGCTCCCCCTCCTCGCCCAACGCCATCATGGACCGCGTGGACGCGAACCGCGACGTCTATGAGTCCTGGCCGATCGAGATCAAGGACGCGGTGCTCTCGGGCCAGGTGCAGCGCGGCATGACCACCGACATGGTCTATGTGGCCCGCGGCAAGCCCACCGAGCGCATCGAGCGCGGCAATGGCGACGAGATCTGGATCTACCGCATCCGCACCGGCAACGACGGCGGCGGCGGCGTGCTCGGCGGCGGCGGCATCCTTCCCCGCGGCACCACGGTAAGCGTGGGCACGGGCGGCACGGGCGGCTATCCCGGGACCTATCCAGGAACTTATCCCGGCACCTACCCGAGCGGCGGCGGCACAGGCGTTTATATCCCGCCGATCGTGCTGGGAGGTGGCGGCGGCAGCACCGAGTCCGACATCGAGGAACAGGTCGTCTTCCGCAACGGCCGCGTCACGCACGGCGACGGGGTGAAGTGAGGAGTTTGGGGGCTGCTTCGATCCAAGCCCGCGCGGAGCGCAGGCTCCACCTTGGTGGCACGCACCAAGCCACCCCGAACATCCCCGTTTTTGTGCTTCTGGTGCTCCGGCCTTCCGCGATGCTTGCCCGCCCATGAGCTTTGCCCGCGCCCGTGAACTGATCGATGCCGCCCACGCCGGCGATCCCAAGAAGACCGCCGATGGCCGTCCCGCCGAGCTCGTCTATGCCGACCGCATGGAGGCCTGGGTCGTCCGCACCGCTGCCGAGCCCACGGACCTGCTGCGGCTCGCCGCGCGCTGCCAACACCTCGAGCGCTGGAGCGTGCCGCGCACCACGTTTCCCGATGGCAAGGCCGGCTACCTGAAATGGCGCCAGTCGCTCTACAGGAAACAGGCCGACCGCGCCCGCGAGCTGATGCTCCAGGCCGGCGTGCCTGCGGCCGACACCGACGCCGCGGCCACCTGGGTCTCCAAGACCGCGCTGAAGACCAACCCCGGCACGCAGGCGCTCGAGGACGCCGCCTGCCTCGTCTTCCTGGAGAACGAGATCGGAGACTTCGCGGCCCAGCACACGGATTATCCGCGCGAGAAGTTCGTGGATATCATCCGCAAGACCTGGAAAAAAATGAGCCCGCGCGGCCAGGAACTGGCCAAAACCATCCCGCTGTCGCCCGCCATCGGCGCGCTGGTGACCGAGGCGATCACGGGGGCGTGAGGTTGTAGCCCGGGCTGTTTCAATGCCTCGGGTGGTGCGCGTTGCTCCCCAACGCGCAAAGGACGCCCGCTTCAGAAAAGCGCCCTGAGGAGCAGGTCGCTCCACCTTCTGATCCGCTTACACGCCGCTTGCCTCGCGGCGGCGGAACCGGTCGAATCCCCCGCGGTGGCCGACCCCGCACACTCCGACTTCTCCCTCCGCTGGCGCTGGCTGCTGCCGGTGGTCGCGCTCGTCGGGCTGTTTCATCTCTCGCCCCTCTCCGACGCCCTGAACCGCGGCTTCTTTGACGCCGCCAGCCGGCACCCGTTGAAAGCCCCACCGCTGCCGGACAACTCGGCGCTGGTGCTGGTTAACAACGAAACCCTGGCGCTGCTGGGCCGTGATCCCTACCGCCAGCGCTGGCCGCTGCCCCGGGCTTACTTTGCCGCCTTGATTGCCGCCCTCGACCGCGCCGGCGCAGAACGGATCGTCATGGACTTCGTCTTTTTCAACCAGGCCGAGTCCGCCGAACAGGACGCGCTGCTTGCTGCGGTGGCCGCCGCCTCGCCCAAGGTGGTGCTTGCCGCCACCCGGAGCGAATCGCCCGTGTTCTGGGATGCAGATTTTCTGCGCGAACACGCCCCGCTCTTCCCACAACCGCGCCTCGGCCTCGTGGATTATCCGGCGGACCCGGACGGCGTGGCCCGGAGTTACGATGCGGAGGATTCACTGGCAGCCCGGGCCTCCGCCGGATCCGCGCCGGGCACCGGCGGTCTGCTGCGCTGGCATGGAGGCTTGGCCAGGATCGAAGCTCTGGGCGTGCCCGTGGTGCCGGCCGGACATTTCTTTGCCGCCGGCCTCCCGCTGATCGACCGCTTGAGCGCGCAGGCGCCGGATTTCTCGCCGGAAGCCACCGCCCGGGCCCTGGCCGCCGAGCCCGCGCTGACCGGCGCGGCGGACAGTGAATTCGCGCAAGCGATCGCGGCGGTGCGCGGGCGGGTGGTTTTCGTCGGTGCGAATGCCGACGGCACGTTCGACCTGAAACCGGTTCCGGTCGGCAAGATCGAGCCGGGCGTCCTGATCCACTGGACCGCGTGGAGCAACCTGGTCGCAGGCGGGTTCATCACGGCGCTGGCCTGGCCTTTTGTGCTGGGCGCGACCATGCTCGCCGGGGCCGGCGTTTTTCTGGCCGGCCTGAACCGCAGCTCCGTCGTGGCGCCGGTCGGCTTCGCGGTGGCGCTGACGGCGCTGCTGTTCGGCGGAGCCTACGCCGCGCTTTCCGCCGGGTGGTGGCTGCCGCCCGCGACGCCGGCGGCGGGTGTGTCGCTCGTGCTGCTCGGCGTGGTCGTGGAAAACCTTTGGCGCGAACAGCGCCGCAAGCGCGAGATCCAGGCGATGTTCGGCGCCTACGTGGACCCCGGCGTGGTGGACGAACTCGTGCGCAACCCCGCGGCCATCCGCCTCGGCGGCGAACGGCGCGAGGCCACGGTCTTCTTCTCCGATCTCGCGGGCTTCACCGACCTTTCCGAAAAGCTGCCCGCCGAGCAGATGGTCGAGGTCGTCAACGCCTACCTCGAGGAAACCAGCGAATGCCTCCACCGCCACGGCGCCTACGTGGACAAATACATCGGCGATGCCGTCATGGCCGTGCTCGGCGCGCCGCAACAGCTGCCCGACCACGCCGTCGCCGCCTGCCACGCCGCGCTCGAAGCGCGCGCCGCGCTGGCCGGCATCAACGCGCGCTACGCCGCGAAGGTCGGCATAACGCTGGAGGTCCGCATCGGCCTGAACACGGGCGAGATGGTCGTCGGCAACCTCGGTTCCTCGCGCAAAAAGCAATACACCGTGATGGGCGACACGGTGAACCTCGCCTCGCGCCTCGAGGGCGCCAACAAGGCCTTCGGCACCGGCATCCTCCTCGGCGAGGAGACCGCGCGCCGCGTGCAAAGCGCGATGGTGACGCGTCCGCTCGCCCGCCTACGCGTGAAGGGCAAGCTGCAGGCGATCGAGGTCCACACGTTGCACGGCGCCGCCGGCACCCTGTCGGCCGACGAAAAGGAGTTTGTCGAAACCTACCGCGCGGGCTACACTGCCCTCTGCCAACGGCGTTTTGCCGAGGCCGCCGCCGCGCTCACCCGGGCGCTGGCGCAGCGCCCCGCCGACCTGACCACCCGCCGCTGGCTGCTCGAAGCCACGTCCCTCGCCCAATCCCCACCCCCGCCCGACTGGGAGCCCGTCATTTCCCTGGATTCAAAATGAAAAGAAACCTTCCCGCCGCGGCCCTGTTGGCCGCCCTCGCCACCGCCTCGGCGCTCTTCGCCTTCGAGGCCGGCGGCTTCGCGTTCACCAAGCGCATCGAGACCAAGCTGCTCGCCGAACCCAAAGCCCTCGCCGAAGCCGCGGGCACCCTGCCTTTCGGCCGGCAGGTGAAGATCGAGGAAACGCAGGGCGCGTGGCTGCGCGTCAGCGAAGGCGACACCGCCGGCTGGGTCTTCAAGGGCAACCTCGCCCTCACCAAGCCCGCCGAGATCAAGGGCCTCGACGGCCTCGGGCTTTCCGCCAGCCAGACCTCGGCCACGGCCGCCGCCCGCGGACTTTCCACCATCGTGAACGAATACGCCGCGGCCCGCAGCCTCGCCTCCGCCCAGGGCGATCTCGAGTGGGTCATCGGCGAGTGCGCCTCGCTCACCACCGAGGAAGTCGATGCCTACCTGCAGGCGCAGAAGAAGGGGGAATACCAATGAGCCCCCACCGTCTCATCCTTTCCCTCGCCGCGGGCCTGGCGCTCGCCGCGACCGCGTCGGCCCAGCTCGATTTCGGCAAGCTCTCCAAGGGCCTCGACAAGCTCAAGCAGGGCGTGGACACCGCCAAGGACGCCTCGAAGGTCGCCAAGGGCGTCACCGGCATCGGCCCCGAGGAGGAACGCCAGATCGGCGACGCCGTCGCGCTCGAGATCATCGCGAAATACGGCGGCGTGGTCCGCGATTCCGAGGTCATGCACCGCATCAACCTCGTCGGTCAGGCGCTCGCCCGCACCTCCGACCGGCCCGATCTCGAGTGGCGTTTCGCCGTGCTCGCATCCGACACGGTCAACGCCTTCTCCGCGCCCGGCGGCTACGTGTTCATCACGCGCGGGCTCTACGAGCGCGCCGACAGCGACGACGTGCTCGCCGGCATTCTCGGCCACGAGATCGCCCACATCACCAACCGCCACGCGCTGAAGATCGTCGAGCGCAACGAGGCCGCGGCCGGCGGCAAGAGCCTCCTCCTCAAGCGCAGCAGCGAGGCCCGCGAGATCAACGCCCAGGTCCAGCAGATCAATTCCCAGCTCGGCGTCGATATCGGCGGCCTCGTGAAGGCCATCGTCGAGACCGGGTTCGACGCGCCGACCGAATACGAGGCCGACAAGGACGGCCGCCAGCTGGCCGTGACCAACGGCTTTGCCCCCGGCGGCCTGCGCGCCGTGCTCGTGAACCTCAAGCAGACCGGCGAGAACCGGAAGACGATGTTCTCCACGCACCCGCCGCTGGTCGTGCGCCTCCAGAAGCTCCCCGACGAACCCGCCCCGCCGCCGGCACCCATGCCCCTCCCGGCCAAGCTCGACACGACAGGCGACGCCGAAACCCTCGCCCGGCTCAACGGCCAGGTCCTGCGCGTGCTGATACCCGCCGACGGTCAGGCTTGGCACAAGCACGCCGAGGGCGAGGTCCTGCTCCAGGCCCTCACCGCCGCCGTGCAGGTGGAGTTCCGCGAAGGCGCCGTCGTGCTTGCCCCCGGCGAGATGCTCGTGCTCCCCCGCAACCGCGAATACCGTCTCATCGCCCCGCCCGGCGCGCGTGTGCTCGCGCTCGCGCCAACGGCCGTGGCGTTTTAAAGGCTGGAGCCGGCTCGCCCTCGGGCCGGTTTCCGGGTCTTGGATTGGGTTTTTCGTAGCCGCGTTGGAGCGCAGCGACAACGTGGTCCCTTTCGGCCACGCTTTCATCCCGCGCTTGCGGGATTCGGCTACCTGACCAAACCCCCGGGGCGGGGCGCCCCGGCTCCACGCGTCAGCCTCCCGTTTTGCTGTTGCCCCGTGGGCACCAGCGGCCGGACTTTGGTGTCATGGGCAGAATGTCATCCTTTCCCTCCTTCCTGTTGCTCGGCCTGAGCCTGGTGCTCGGCGGCTGCGCCGGCACCTACTACAAGACCATGGAGAAGCTCGGCGTGCCAAAGCGCGAGATCCTCGTGGACCGCGTGGAGGAGGCGCGGGGCGCGCAGCAGGCCGCCAAGGAACAGTTCGCCAGCGCGCTGCACGAGTTCCTCGCTGTGACCAAGGTGCCGCCCACCGAACTGCAGAAAGCCTACGACGGCCTGAAGGACGAACTCGACGACTGCGAGAAGCGCGCCACCGCCGTGCGCGACCGCATCGAGGCCATCGAGAGCGTGGCGCAGGCCCTCTTCGTCGAGTGGAACGAGGAGCTCGCCCAATACAGCAACCCCGGCCTCCGCACGCAGAGTGCCCGCCAGCTCGAGACCACCAAGCGCCGCTACGCCGACCTGCGCCGCGTGATGGACCAGGCCGCCGCGCGCATGGAGCCGGTGCTCGTCACCTTCCGCGACAACGTGCTCTTCCTGAAACACAACCTCAACGCCCAGGCCGTCGCCTCGCTCGACAGCACCACCCGCGCGCTGCAGGGCGACATCGGCCGCCTCGTGGCCGACATGGAAAAGGCGATCAAGGAAGCCGACGCCTTCATCTCGGCGATGAAGACCGTCGAACCGTAAGGACGGAGTGCAAGCAACGGGCCGGCCCCCGCGTTGAGCCCGAGGCAACGTGGCGCAGGGATCGGGGCGCGACCGCCCCGAGGTCGAAGCCAAACCAGACCGGCTACACGGAATACTTGCTCTTGGCCGGTTCGTCGGGGGACATGCCCTCGTAGTTGTGCACGGAACCGGCGCTGTCGGCCCAAAGCGGCAGGTTGTCCTTCCGCCATTTCAGGGTGAGGACGACATCGTTCTGCACGTTCCGGTCCTGGGCGATCAGCATCAGGCGGTTGAGCGCGGCGTAGGCCACATCCTCGGGTTGGACTTGGAGCAGTTCGGCAAGGCGGAGAACGGCGTCGTTCTCCGCGTGTTCCAGATGGATCTTGATGACAGGCATAAGCGCCTCCTTTGGGGTTGGCCAAGGATACCACCGGTGGCGGGCCGCGACTGCGCACGGATTGCGCTTATAAACGCGCGGGCGTTGCCTTTTGCCGGCACGGTTGCACGCTGCGGCCATGCTCGAGTGGTTTTCCAAGTTCCTGCAGGCCTTCATCCCGCTGTTCGTGGCCATCGATCCGGTGGGTCTGGCGGCGATCTTCCTCGGGCTCGCACCCAATATGGACCGGGCGCAACGCCAGAAAATCGCGGACCAGGCGACCTGGACCGGCGGACTCGTCGCGCTGGGTTTCCTTTTCCTTGGCCAGAACATCTTCAAGGCGGTCGGCATCTCGGTGAGCGACTTCCAGATCGCAGGCGGGCTCATCCTGTTCATCCTCGCGGCGCGCGACCTGATCCAATCGGCCGCCGAGCCGGAGAAGCTGCCGGCGGATTTTGGCGTGGTCCCGCTGGGCATGCCGTTGATCGCCGGACCGGCCTCGATCACAACGCTGCTGGTGCTCGCGCAGAGCGCGACGGTCGGGCTGGTGCCGACCCTCGCGGCGCTGGCGGTGAACCTTCTGCTCGTGGTGCTCGCGCTGCATTACAGCGAGGCGCTGGCCCGCAGGATCGGCGCCACCGGTCTGCGCGCCATCTCGAAAATCGTGTCGATGCTCCTCGCCGCCATCGCCGTGGCGATGATCCGGCAGGGACTGCGGGTCTGAACCGGACCCGCCGGCGGCCGGTGAGGGCCCCGACTACTTCGCGGCCAGCAGTTCCCGCAACGCCGCCCCGATCTCCGGGTGGGCAAACGCGAATCCCGCCGCTTGCAGGCGCCGCGGGACGGCGCGCTGACCGTGCAGCGCCAGCGCGGGGTCCACGCCCATGAGCGGACCCGCCATGAGCCGCACGGCGAAGGCGGGCGCCGGTGGCGCCCAAGGGCGGCCGAACACGCCGCGCAATTCGCGCATGAACTCCGCATTGGTCACCGGCGCGGGCGCGCAGAGATTGTAGGTGCCGGTGTAATCGGCGCGGGCGAGCGCCGCCATCATCGCCGCGAGCGCGTCGTCGCGATGCACCCAGCTCATGAACTGCCGTCCGCTGCCCGCGGCCCCGCCCACGAAGCGGCGCACCAGCCGCACCAGCGGCGGCAACGCGCCGTGTTCCGCGTCGAGCACCACGCCGAGCCGCAGCACCACGCGGCGCACGGCGGGCAGTTCGGCCGCGGCGAAGGCCTGCTCCCAATGCCGGCAGACTTCGGCGAGAAAGTCACCGCCGGCCGGCGCTTCCTCCGTGCAAATGCGTTCCCCTGCGTCGCCGAAATAGCCGGTCGCGCTGCACTGGATCCACACGGGCGGCGGGTTGACCGCCAGCGTCCAGCCCTGCGCGAGCGCGCGCACGGCGTTGACGCGCGAGCCGAGGATCGCGCGGCGGTTGGCCGGCGTATGCACGCAGTTGATGGAACGGCCGGCGAAATTGACCACCGCCGCGGC
>JAUPWC010000664.1 GCA_030916665.1 Verrucomicrobiota bacterium | reverse complement strand
CTTCGAGAAAGCCCGCGAGCTCTACCACGATCTCTGGCTCGGCTTCAAGGAGATCGCCCTGCACGGCTTTCTCAAGACCGCCGGCTTCACCAAGGTTGAGGTCAACATCGTCGCCCGCGAGGAAAACGAACCACACTTCGAAACCTTGCTGGCCAGCGGTCTAAAGCCTGGAAGATAACCGGCTCCTTCGGGCACCACTAATCCGTCTGCTGCCGTCCGCTCACTCCGCCTTCATCCGCTCGTTGTAGAAGGCCTCGACAAGCGCGAAGGTTTTTTTCGCGTCGGTCTGCTTGAAGGCTTCGGCGGCGAGCTTCTTCGCATCGCTCAGCTTCATCGCGCGGACGAGATACCGCACGGACGGCACGAGCGTGGGGGTCATGCTCAGTTCGTCCACCCCGAGGCCGAGCAGCAGCGGCGCGTAGAGGGCGTCGCCGGCCATCTCGCCGCACACGCTGACCTTGAGCCCGCGGGCGTGACCGGTCTCGACGATCTGCTTGAGCACGCGGATGACCGCGGGATGGGTCGGGTCGTAGAGGTGGGCGATGCGGCTGTTGCCCCGGTCGATGGCCAGCAGGTATTGGATCAGGTCGTTGGTGCCGATGCTGAAGAACCCGCTGCGCTCGGCCAGCACGTCGCCGGCGATGGCCGCGCTGGGGATCTCGATCATCGTGCCGACGCAAACCTTGTCGTCGTAGGCCAGCTTGCGCTGCTTCAGCTCCTCCTTGGCCTCGGCCAGCAGGGCGTTGGCGCGGTCCAGCTCCTCGGCCCCGCTGATCATCGGATACATGATCTCGACCTTCCCGTGGGCGCTGGCGCGCAGGATCGCGCGGAGCTGCGTCTTGAACAGCTCGGGATTCTCCAGGCACATGCGGATGGCGCGGAACCCCAGGAACGGATTCGCCTCGGGGCCGATCAGGGTCGGGTCGCCCGGCAGCGGCTTGTCGCCGCCGACGTCGAGCGTGCGGATGGTCACCGGCGCGGGCGCCAGCCCGGCCACGATCTCGCGGTAGGCCGTGTATTGCTGCTCCTCGGTCGGGACCTTGTCGGAACTGAGGAACAGGAACTCCGTGCGGTAAAGCCCCACCCCGGTCGCGCGGTATTGCTTCACCAGCGCGATCTCGTCGGGTTTCTCGATGTTGGCGCGCAGCGAAATGGCCACCCCGTCGAGCGTTTCGGCCGGCAGGTCGTTGGCCGCAAGCAGGCGCGACTCGAAGGTTTGCTTGGCCTTCTGGATCTTGCCGTAGCGGAAAAGCGTCTGCTCGGAGGGGTTGATGACCACCACGCCCTCGTAGCCGTCCACGAGCAGCCAGTCCGAGTCCTTCAGCCGCGTCGTCAGCCCCTCGGCCCCGACCACGGCGGGAATCTTCATCGAGCGCGCCACGATCACGGCGTGGCTGGTGCGGCTGCCGGCGTCGGTCACGATGCCGAGGGCGGCGCTGCGGTCGATGCCCGCGGCCTCGGAGGGCGAGATATCGTTCGCCACGATGATGCGCTTGTCCACCAGCTCGGTGAGGCTGCCGGCGGTCTGGCCGAGCAGGACGTGGAGCACGCGCTTGGCGACGTCCTTGATGTCGGCCGCGCGCTCGCGCAGGTATTCGTCGTCGATCTCGGCAAAGGCCTGGATGTAGCGCTGGGCGACGGCGTTGAAGCACGTCTCGATGTTCAGCCCGCTCTTCTGGAAATCACGGATGGTCTCGCCGATCAGCGCCTGATCCTCGAGCACCATCAGGTGCGCATCGAAGATGAGCGCCTCCTCCTCCCCGAGATTGTTGGTGACCTGCTCGCGGATCTTGGCGACCTGCTGGCGCGTGCCGATCAGGGCCTGCTCGAAACGCGCGATCTCGGCCACGCGCTTGTCGGGGTCCACCGTGTAGCGCGGGATCTCCAGCTCGCTCTGCAGGTAGAGAAACACCTGTCCGTAGGCGATGCCCTTGGAAGCGGCGAGGCCCTGGACGATGATTTCGCTTTTGGCGGGGGTCGGCATATCGGCGCGCTGCGCGATTAACGAACCGGCCCGCGACCCGGTCAATGCGGAACTAGGCCAGACGGGCTTCCCGCACGAATATTTCCGGACCCCAAAGTTCGCGGATGCGGTGTTTCATTTGAGTTACGACCTCGGACGGACCCGCCTGCCCTGAGCCTGTCGAAGGGTCGCGCAACAGCGCGTAACTGGTGCTGCCGCTGCCGCTCATGGCGACCGCCACGCCGAACTCCCGGCGCAACCGCGCCAACAGCACCGGCAGCGCGACGTATTTCTCGAACGCCGCCGGCTCCATGTTGTTGAACAAAAGTTCCTCCGCCGGGGCCTTCCCGTCGAGCCAGGCCGCCAGCCGCGCTTCGGCGTCGGCCGCGGGCAGGTAGTCGGTGCCGCGCGCCACCATGCGCCCGTAAGCCCAGGGCGTGCTGATGCCGAAGCTTGGTTTGAAGAGCAGGACTGATCGCCCGCGCAGCCGGCTCGCGGCCGTCGGCGGCAGCAGTTCCACGCGCTCGCCGCGACCGCGCATGACCACCGGCGCATCCCGCAAAAAAAGCGCGCAGTCCGAACCCAGGCCCGCGGCCAACCGCTCGAGGCCGGCCGCGTCGAGCTTGTCGCCGGACAGGCGGTTCAGCGCCCGCAAAGCCGCGATGGCGTTGCTGCTCCCGCCACCGAGACCCGCGCCCATCGGAATGCGCTTGGTCAGCTTGAACCTCACCGGCTCGCGCCACCCCGTGGCCGCGGCAAACGCTTCCGCCGCCTTGAGCACAAGATTGCTGCCATCCAGCGGCAGCGTGATCTCGTCGCATGCCAGCGAAAAGGTCCCGCCGGATTCCCCTCTCCGGCCTCCAGCCTCCCCCTCCAGTTCATCCCCAAATTCCAGCGGCGCCGCCACCGACACGAGGTCGTGAAATCCGTCCGCGCGCCGGCCGGTCACGGCCAGGAAAAGATTCAGTTTCGCGGGACTAATAATCGGGACACCCATGCAATTTCCCCTGT
>JAUPWC010000663.1 GCA_030916665.1 Verrucomicrobiota bacterium | reverse complement strand
TTTCATGATGAGAAATCAGCCACGGATTCCACGGATAGGCACGGATAAAACCACGCATCGTCATCCAGAACGAAGTGAAGGATCCAAGCTGATGTCCGCCATCGGCTGTGCTGCTGGATCCTTCGCGCGGCTCAGGATGACGGCATGGACGTTCATGGGTAATCGCACACACGCAGGCTCCGGCTTGGTCTTTTGGCTCAGACTGACGGTTCGAGGATTGGTTGGCCCAATCCGTGTCTATCCGAGCAATCCGTGGCCTAGCCGTCTGACCGGTTCCTAATTCCTGAATCTTCCTTCTTAATTCAACCGGCTTCCCCGAGCTGCTCACCCATGCGCGCATAAACCTCGAGACCGGCGGCCGTCTGCCCGACGAGGTCGGCATCGAGCTTGATCCGGCCGGGCTGGAAGATCGTCACGACGCAGGAGCCGCCGAACTTGAACAGGCCCTTCTCCTCGCCCTTCGGCGCGGGTCGGCCGGGCACGTGCGTCTGCACGATGCTGCCGACCATGGTTGCTCCGATCTCGCACACGGCGACGGTGCCGAACACCGGCGATTCGACCAGCGTGACGGTGCGCTTGTTTTCCCAGAGATAAGCGAGGTTCCGCCGCAGCGCGATCGGCGACACGGAATAAAGAAACCCATTGATCAGCCGCGCGTCGCCGGGCGTGCCCGCCACCGGGAAATGAAACCGGTGGTAGTCCACCGGACAAAGGCGCGAGATGAGCAGCGACCCGCCGGCGAACTTCGCCGCCAGCGCCTCGTCGCCCAGGAACGCCTTCAGGTCGAACCGCTGACCCTTCGCATAGAAACCGGCCGCAGCGTCCACGTTCTGGAAGGCCAGGTGCCGGCCGTCCGCGGGCAAGACGGCCACGCGGTCACCCTCGGCCACCGGCCGCGCGCCGGGCTTGAGCGCGCGGTAGAAGAACTCGTTGAAGGTCTTGAACGAATACGGCTTCTTCGCGAACTCGTCCACGTCGAGCCCGTAGTCCACGATGAACGGCAGCACGCGGTTGGCGCTGGCGCGCATGCTCATCCGCCAGCCGTAATAGCGCGACAGCAGCGCGCGCTTCACCAGCACGTTGAGCGAGAGGCGGCCGAGCGAGGATTCGTAGGTCCAGCGCAGCCAGGCGCCGCCATAGACCTGCTCGGTCTCAACGGTCTTCTTCGCACGGTGGAAATAGCGGATGGGCTCGGCGGGCATGATGAGAACCAAGACATCACACAAAGCAGCGAGGCAGCAAAGTCAGAACTTCGCTCCTTGGCTGCTTCGTGTTCTCACCTCCGTCGGACATGATCGGCGGCGATGCGGCCGATGCTTTCGTAGGACAGCGGCTTGTGCAACGTGGCGGACACGCCCAGACGGCGGGCCTCGGCCAGGTCGCTCTCGGGCCAGTAGCCGCTGACCAGCACGAGCGGCGTCTGCGGATTCCGCATCCGCACGCGGGCGGCGAGCTGGAGACCGTTGAGGGCGGGCATCGTGAGGTCGCTCAGCACGAGCGCGAAGCGCTCCGGCGCGGCCTCGAACTCCGCCAGCGCGTCCTCCGCCCGCAGGTGCGCGCTGACCGTGTAGCCGAGCCGCTGGAGGACCTTGCGCACGGTTTCCACGATGGAGACGTCGTCATCCACGAACAGGATCGGCTGGCCCTGGCCGGAGGGCACGGCGGCCGCGCGGGTGTCGTCCGCGGCCTTCTCCACCTTCTGCGCGGCCAGCGGGAAGTAGAGGTGGAACTGTGTGCCGCGGCCCGGTTCGCTGGCGACCGTGACGGCGCCGTCGTGCTGCTGCATGATGCCATGCACAACCGACAGGCCGAGGCCGGTGCCCTCGCCCATCGGCTTGGTGGTGAAGAACGGTTCGAAGATGCGGTCCATGACCTCCCGGCTCATGCCGGGGCCAGAGTCCTGCACACCGATCCGGAGATAACGGCCCGGCTTCAGGTCCGGTTGCAGGGAGGCACCCGCCTCCACCACGACCTCCTCCTCGCTGAACTGCAGGCGCCCCTGCATGCCGCGCATCGCCTGCAGGGCGTTGGTGCCGATGTTCATCAGCACCTGGTGAACCTGCGCGGGGTCGGCCAGGATTTCCGCGCGCAACGATTGCGCGCGGTGGTCGAACTCCACGGTGCCGCGCGCCACGGCGCGAAGGAAACCGACGACCTCCTCGATCAGCGGGCCGACCTTCAGCGTCTGCCGGCTGGCCTCGGAACGGCGGGAGAACGTCAGGATCTGCTTCACCAGCTGCTGCGCGCGGCGGCCGGCCTTGAGCACCTGCTCGAGCGAGGTGACCTCGGGGTGGTCGGCGGGCAGGTTGAGCAGGCTCAGCTGGGTGTTGCCGATGATCGCCGTGAGCAGGTTGTTGAAATCGTGCGCGATGCCGCCGGCCAGCGTGCCGATGGCCTCGATCTTCTGGGACTGCCGCAGGCGGTCCTCCTGCCGCTGCAGGCGGAGCCGCGCCTGCGTCTGCTCCGTGATGTCACGCAGGGAGACGAGGAAACGCGCCCCGAGCGGACTCACCGACACGCGCCACCAGCCGGTGGCCGAGGGCTTCTCGTGCTCGAACTCCGCCGCCTGCCCCGCACTGGTGGCCGCGGTGAGCCGGTCGGCCAGCGCGGCATCCGCCGACAGCACATGGTGCAGCCGCGCCCCGGGCGCGGGACCGCTCCCGGTCTGCAGCAGCCGGCGGGCGGCAGGGTTGGTCTGGACCACGACGACGGCGCGGGAGGCCGCGGTTTCCAGCACCAGCAGGCCGTCCGGCGCGCCCTCGAACAGGCTGCGATAACGCTCCTCGCCGGCCTGCAGCTCCGCCGCCTGCCGGGCGATCTGGCGGCGCAACCGGCGTTGCCGTCCCGCGGCCCACAACACCACGACCAGCGCCAGCGCCAGCCCGACGGCCACCGCCATCAGCACCTGTTCAAGCGTGTAGCGCGACGGCTCCACCTGCGAAAACCACTTCCGATAAGTTTCATCGAACCGACCCGTGCGCACCAGGATCGCCAGACCCTCATTGACCTGCGCAAGCAGCCGCCGGTCGCCATCGCGCACAGCCAGGCAATAGCGCACGTCGTAGCCCGGCACCTCGATCTGCAGCGCCTTGATGTCGTCGAGTCCTTCGCGACGCGCCAGCGTCAGGCCGGTCAGGCGGCTGGCCAGCGTGGCGTCGATCTTGCCGGCGTTCACCTGTTCAAGCGCGGCCTGCACGGATTCCACATAGACGATGGAGTCCCCGAATCCTGACCGGCGCAGCAGGGATTCGCCCAGGCTGCTGCGATGCACACCCACGCGCCGCCCGCGCAGATCCTCCAGCCGGAGCACCTGCTGGTTGTCCTTGTGCACGAAAATCGTGCCGACCATGATCAGGTAGGGCACCGAAAAATCCGCCACGCCCTCGCGGTCCGCCAGCTGCGCGAGGCTTTGCAGCATGTCCAGTTCGCCCCGCTCGAATCGCGCGTAGATGTCCTGCGTGATGCCCTCGACGCGCTCGACCTTGAGCCCCATCACCTCGACGACGCCATCGACGATGTCGTAGGCGAACCCCTTCACCTTGCCGTCGGAGTCGCGGAAGGAATAGGGATAATTGTCCGTCAGCACGCCGATCCTAAGCGGACGCCGCTCCTCGGTGGCCTCGGCGGCCGGCGTTCGCACCGCCATCAGCAGCGACAGCAACGCGAGCAGCACGCGCGAAATCGGCTGCCTGGTGTGGGTCATGGGGATATCATCCCCAAAGCGGTGCCGAGCGCAAGCCCGGCTATGCTGTGGGAGTGACGTTACTTCGGCACCAATGCGCCGTCCTTGACCACGAATGTCACTTTCGCGTCATCCGCCACCTCGCCGGCAATGAGCGCCCGGGCCAGCCGGGTCTCCAGGTGGCGCTGCAGGAAACGCTTGAGCGGGCGCGCGCCGAAGACCGGGTCGTAGCCCTTCTCCGCCACCCACTCCTTCGCCTTCGCGTCGAGCGCGACCGTGACGCGCCGCTCCGCGAGCCGCCGGTTGAGGTCGGCGATCAGCAGGTCCACGATCCGCGCGATTTCCTCCAGCGCGAGCGGCTTGAACAGGATCGTCTCGTCGATGCGGTTCAGGAACTCCGGACGGAACGCCGCGCGCAGGTCGGCCATGACGGCCTCGCGCGTGCTCTCCTTGATCTCGTCGTGCTCCACGCCCTCGAGCAGGTGACGGCTGCCGAGGTTCGAGGTCATGATGATGACCGTGTTCTTGAAGTCCACGGTACGACCCTGCGAGTCGGTGATGCGGCCGTCGTCGAGCACCTGGAGCAGGACGTTGAACACGTCGGGATGCGCCTTCTCGATCTCGTCGAAGAGCACGACGGCATACGGCTTGCGCCGCCCGGCTTCCGTCAGCTGGCCGCCCTCGTCGTAGCCGACGTAGCCCGGGGGCGCGCCGATCATGCGCGCGACGCTGTGCTTCTCCATGTATTCCGACATGTCGAGGCGGATGAGATTGGCCTCCGAGTCGAAGAGCTGCTCGGCGAGCGTCTTGGCGAGCTCGGTCTTGCCCACGCCGGTCGGGCCGAGGAACAGGAAACTGCCGATGGGGCGGCGCGGGTCCTTGATGCCGGCCCGGGCGCGCAGGATGGCTTCGCTGACGAGCCGCACACCCTCGTCTTGGCCGATGACGCGCCGGTGCAGCTCGTCCTCGAGCTTGAGGAGCTTCTCTTTCTCCCCTTCGAGCAGGCGGTTCAAGGGGATGTGCGTCCACTTCGAGATGATCTCGGCGATCTCCTCGGCGGAGACCTCCTCCTTCACGAGCGAGGTGGCGGGCGCGCCCGTCTTCTCGGCCTTGGCGAGCTCCTTTTCCAGCTGCGGAATGCGGCCGTGCTTCAGCTCGGCGATCTTGTTGAGGTCGTAGGCGCGCTCGGCCCGTGCCATCTCCAGGCGGGCGGCCTCGAGTTCCTCGCGAACCTTCTGCACGCGACCGAGGGATTCCTTCTCCTTTTGCCAGACGGCGCGCAGGGCGGTGGCCTTTTCCTTGGCGTCGGCGAGGTCCTTGCGCAGCTCGGCGAGCCGGCGCTTGGAAGCGTCGTCCTTCTCCTTCTGCAACGCGGTCTCCTCGATCTCCAGCTGCATGACGCGGCGCTGGAGTTCGTCGAGCTCCGTGGGCAACGAGTCGATCTCCGTGCGGATCATGGCGCAGGCCTCGTCCACGAGGTCGATGGCCTTGTCGGGCAGGAAACGGTCGGAAATGTAGCGGTGCGAGAGCGTGGCGGCGGAGACGAGCGCGTTGTCCTGGATGCGCACGCCGTGGTGCAGCTCGAAGCGCTCGCGCAGGCCGCGGAGGATCGAGATGGCGTCCTCGACCGTCGGCTCCTCGACGAGGATGGGCTGGAAACGGCGCTCCAGCGCCGGGTCCTTCTCGATGTATTTACGGTATTCGTCGAGGGTGGTGGCGCCGATGCAGTGCAGCTCGCCGCGGGCGAGCATGGGCTTGAGCAGGTTGCCCGCGTCCATCGCGCCCTCGGTCTTGCC
>JAUPWC010000662.1 GCA_030916665.1 Verrucomicrobiota bacterium | reverse complement strand
CGTAGGTGGCCTTCATAGGGAAAAGGTAGGCCCCGCTAGGGTCCACCACTTTAAGAAAGCCACCTTCCGGGGTGGCTTTCTGTTTTTCGGGACAATGGTGCGCCCATCAATTCGGTCCGTGCTGTAGCAACGGAGGTTCGGGGCACTCCTTGGGCGATGGGACGACCGCGACGCGCCGCGCCACCTCGGCCCAGTAGGCAGCTTCCTGCTCGCGTCGGAGCAGCAAGCGATATTCCGCGCCTGCCGCCATGAAGATGAAAACGAACAGAACGGCGGCCATCACGTTGTCGAAGTAGAACAGCGCCAGTCCGGCGAAGACCAGCGCCAGCGTGCGTCCGACCGTGACCGCCCACCAGGTGGCGCGGAGGTAGGGCAGGTAGCAGGCGAGCACGGCCCGGAAGATGCGGCCGCCGTCCATGGGGAACACTGGCAGCAGGTTGAAGGTGCCCATGACCAGGTTGGCCCAGCCGAGATGGGCAAGGGTGTCGGTCGTCGAGTAGGACTCGAACGGGTCCAGCCCCAGCATCTCGCGCCACACAAACGGGATCACCATCGCAGCGATCACGAAGTTCACGGCCGGACCGGCGATGGTGATGAGCAGCTCGGCGGAGGGGCGGCGCGGGATCTGGTCCATCTCGGCCATGCCGCCGATGGGCAGGAGCAGGATGCGCGGCACCCGCACGCCGTAGCGCCGCGCCGTGAGCGAGTGCCCGAACTCGTGCAGCACCACGCAGGCGAAAAACAGCGTGATGAATCCGACGCTCCAGACCATGCCGATGAAGCGCCCTTCCTGCCACCCGATCCAGGCGTAATAGGCCAGCAACAGCAAGAAGCTCACGTGGATCGCGAGCTGGATGCCGAAGAGGCGAAACAAGTTAATTGACCAGCCAATCATGGGAGGTAAGTAGAACCGTCCGTCCCGAAAGGGCTATTTATTTTCCGCACCACTGATGTCCGAAGCCGTCTCCGCTCCCGTCCCGCGCATACTCGTCATCGATGATGACACCGAGGTCCGTTACTCCCTGAACCGGGTGCTCTCATCCCAGCGTTACGAAGTGCAGGAAGCCCCCAGCGGCGAGGAAGGCGTGGCGGCCGTCAAGAAGCAGGCGCCCGACGTCGTGTTACTCGACAACCGCATGACCGGCATGTCGGGTCTGGAGACGCTGCAGCACATCCGCGCGGCCAATCCGAAGCAACTGGTGATCTTCATGACCGCCTACGGCACGGCGCAGACCGCGATTGAGGCGATGAAGTTCGGTGCCTTCGACTACGTGGTGAAGCCCTTTGACCCGCCCAAGCTGCTGGCCCTCGTCGGGAGCGCGCTGCGCACTCAGGCCGACAACAAGTCCGCCGCCGGCTACAAGCCGGTCATCAACACCGACGAGCACAAGGAGGGCATTGTCGGCGCCTCGCCGGCCATGCAGCAGGTGTTCAAGATCATCGGCCAGTTCGCCGCTAGCGACGCCTCGGTGATGATCACCGGCGAGAGCGGCACGGGCAAGGAGCTCGTCGCCCGCAGTCTCCACCGGCACAGCCACCGTGCAGCGAAGCCGTATGTCGCGGTGAACTGTGCGGCCATTCCGGAGAACCTCATCGAGAGCGAGCTGTTCGGCCATGAGCGCGGCTCCTTCACCGGCGCGACCGCGCAGCGGCTGGGCAAGTTCGAGCAGTGCGACGGCGGCACCATCTTCCTCGACGAGATCGGCGACATGACGCCGACCACCCAGACCAAGATCCTGCGCGTGCTCCAGGAGGGCGACATCCAGCGCGTCGGCGGCGTGGACACCATCAAGGTCAACGTGCGCGTCGTCGCCGCGACCAACAAGGACCTCGAGGCCCTCGTGCGGGAGAAAAAATTTCGTGAGGACCTGTATTACCGCCTGAATGTCGTGCGGGTGAAACTGCCGCCGCTGCGAGAGCGCACGGAGGATGTCGTGCAGATTGTGGATTTCTTCGTCCAGAACCTCGCCAAGGCCAAAAAGGTGAAGGCACGCAAGGTGGCGCCGGAGGCGATGGCCCTGCTCACGGCCTACCCGTGGCCCGGCAACGTGCGCGAGTTGGAGAACGTCGTCTATCGCAGCGCCGTGGCGGCGACCGGCGACGCCATCCTGCCCAAGGATCTGCCCGACGAAGTTCGGGAACCGAAGGGCGCGGCCTCGGTGGTCAGCAACGGCGAGTCGCTCAAAGGCCTTTACGACAATCTGGCCAAGGCGCTCCGGGCCCAACACCCGGGCGAAGAGCTAGCCACGCTGCATGAAGCGATGGTGTCGCGCCTGCCCGAGAGCGACGCCAAGCCGGCGGCGAAGAAGCGGGCGAAGAAGTAAAGTTGGGGCGCGCCAGCCAAGGGCCCGCGAACCCTTGGCCAAGACGCTGGATTCTTCGCTACGCTCTGAGTGACACGCTGAAGTTAATTTTTCCGAATCTGTCATTCTGCGCGCAGCGAAGAATCCAGTGGGTGTGGCGTTCGGCAGAGGAACGCCTGCATGCTTTTTCACTTCCGGTCGCCGTAGCCCTTGGGCTTCGCCTGGTGCCAGCGCCAGGCGGTTTCGATGATGGGCTCGATGGTCTGGAACTTGGGCGTCCAGCCGAGTTGCTCCCGGGCCTTGGCGGCGTCGGCGTAGAGCGCGGGCGGGTCGCCGGCGCGGCGCGGGGCAAAATTGTGCGGGACCTTCAGGCCGGAGACCTTCTCGACGGCGCGGATAACCTCCAGCACTGAGGTCGGCGTGCCGGTGCCGAGGTTGAAGAAATTCTGCGAACCGGGCTTCTCGAGCAGATTGAAGGCGGCGATGTGCGCGCGGCTGAGATCGTCGACATGCACATAATCGCGCAGGCAGGTGCCGTCGGGGGTGGGGTAGTCGTTGCCGAACACCTGAAGTGATGGCCGCAAACCCTGGGCCGCGCCGATAGCGAGCGGGATCAAGTGGGACTCCGGATCGTGATCCTCGCCGATGGAGCCGTCCTCGGACGCACCGGCGGCGTTGAAGTAGCGGAAGGCGGCGAAGCTCAGACCCGTGGCCGGCGCGAGCGCCTTGAGCATGTTCTCCACATCGAGCTTGGTCTGCCCGTAGGGATTGATGGGCTTCTGCGGCAGATCCTCGGTGATCGGCATGCGCTCGGGCACGCCGTAGGTCGCGCAGGTGGATGAAAACACGAATTTCCGCACGCCGTGGGCCAGCATCGCGTCCAGAAGATTCAGCGTCGCCGCGACGTTGTTCTGGTAATACTTGAGCGGCTGGGAGACGGATTCGCCGACGTAGGCGTAGGCGGCGAAGTGCATGACCACGTCGGGTTTCTCGGCAGCGATGACGGCCTTGATCGCTTCCGCGTGGCCCAGATTCACGTCGTGCAGACAGATCGAGGGCGCGACGGCCCCACGGTGTCCGTAAACGAGATTGTCCACAACCACGGGTTGATGGCCCGCCGCGAGCAACTGCTTCACGCAATGGCTTCCGATGTAACCTGCTCCGCCCGCGACGAGGACTTTCATGAGCTGGCAGTTATTGATTTTAACCTTCCGATGGCTAGGCAAATCTGTTCCCACTTTCCGCACGCGACATGAAGCACACCCGCATCGTCATCACCGGCATCGGTCTCACCGCCCCGAACGGCAACAATCTGGCCGAATTCCGGGCTAATCTGCTGAACGGCGTGTCGGGCATCGACTGGACCGAGGTTCGCTACATGGGCCGCTGGCCCGCCGGCCTGTGCAAGTTCGACCCGTTTAAGCATCAGAAGAAAAAGGATGTCCGCATCGGCACCCGCGCCGGCAGCATCAGTATCTATTGCGCCCGCGAGGCGGTGGCGGATTCCGGCATCAACCTCGACGCACGCGACAAGAGCCGCATCGGCGTCTATCTCGGCATCACGGAACACGGCAACGTCGAGACCGAGAACGAGGTCTACAACATCTCGCAGTTCAAATACGACACGAAGTTCTGGACGCACCACCACAACCCCCGAACCGTGGCCAACAGCCCGGCGGGCGAGGTGTCGCTGAACCTCGGCACGACCGGTCCGGCCTACACGATCGGCGCCGCCTGCGCGGCCGGCAACATGGGCCTGATCCACGCCACCCAGATGCTTCGTCTCGGCGAGGTGGACCTCGCCCTCTGCGGCGGCGTGAGCGAGAGCCCGCAGACCTTCGGCATCTTCGCCGGCTTCAAGAGCCAAAACGCACTCGCCAGCCACGCCGACCCGACCAAGGCCAGCCGGCCCTTCGACAAGGGTCGCAACGGCATCGTCATCTCCGAGGGTGGGGCGATCTACACGCTTGAGCGCCTCGAAGACGCGCAGGCCCGCGGCGCAAAGATCTACGCGGAGATCGCCGGTTACTGCGTGAACTCCGACGCCACCGACTACGTGCTGCCCAATCCCGAGCGTCAGGCCCAGTGCGTCGAGAAGGCGCTCATCAACGCCGCGATGACCGTGGACGACATCGACATCGTCAACACGCACGCCACCTCGACCCCGCAGGGCGACATCCAGGAGTGCCAAGCCATCGCCACCGCGTTCGGCAAGCGCAAGGAACCGGCCGCCATCAACAACACCAAGAGCTTCATCGGCCACGCCATGGGCGCGGCCGGCGCGCTTGAGCTGGCGGGCAACATCCCGAGCTTCGACGACCTCGTCGTCCACCCCACGATCAACGTGGATGAGCTTGACCCGCAGTGCGATATCCCGGGCCTCGTGATCAACCAGCCGCGGTCCGTTAAACGGGTTGACGCCATCCTGAATAATTCCTTTGGTATGTTAGGAATTAACTCCACCCTCATCATCAAGCGCTTCCGCTCCTGACACCCTCTGCAACCATGACGAAAGACGAATGCCGCAAGCTGGTTATCGACATCATTTCCGACATCGCGCCCGATGAGGATCTCAGTGCCGTGAAGCCGGACGTCCGCCTGCGCGACCAGCTGCAGCTCGATTCGATGGACTTCCTTGATATCGTCATGGAGCTCCGCAAGCGCCACGGCATCGAGGTGCCCGAGGCCGACTACATGCAGCTCGCCTCGCTCGACAGCTGCGCCGATTACCTGACGCCGAAGTTCCAGGCCAAGGCCTGAGTCGATGTTAGCCGGCAGGTTATTGTAGGGCGGGGTCTCCGAACCCCGCCTTTTTCGTGGACAATAGGATGGCGGGGTTCGGAGACCCCGCCCTACAAATTAGCCCCTGATGAAAGACTCCCCTTACGACGTGGCCATCATCGGCGCCGGCATGTCCGGCCTCGCCGCCGGCATCCGGCTGGCCCACTTCGGCAAGAAGGTCTGCATCTTCGAACGGCACAACGCCCCGGGCGGCCTGAACAGCTTCTACAGCATCGCCGGTCGCAAGTTCGACGTCGGCCTGCACGCGATGACCAACTACGTGCCGCCGGGGGTGAAAGGCACGCCGCTCGTGAAATTGCTGCGCCAGCTCCGCATCGACCGCGATGAGTTCGCGCTGTGCCCGCAGAAACGCTCGCGCGTCGCCTTCCGCGACTGCGACCTGAAGTTCACGAACGACTTCACGGTGCTCGATGCGGAGGTGACAACGAAGTTTCCGGCGCAGGCCGACGGCTGGCGCTCGCTCGTGCAACTGGTGAAGACCTACGACGACGTGGCGCTCGACGCCAAGCCGGTCTCGGCGCGCGAGGTCGTCGGCCGCCACCTCACCGATCCGCTGCTCACCGACATGATTTTTTGCCCGGTGATGTATTACGGCAGTGCACAGGAGCGGGACATGGAGTTCGGCCAGTTCGTGATCATGTTCAAGGCGCTCTTCCTCGAAGGCTTTGCCCGCCCACTCGACGGCGTGCGGGTGATCATCCGGGTCTTGCTGGAAAAATACCGCCAGGCTGGCGGCGAGCGGCGCATGAAGTGCGGCGTGAAGAAGATCATTGAACGCGAGGGCAGGGCGGCCGCGCTCCAGCTGGACGATGGCAGCGAGATCACGGCCAACCATGTCATCTCGTCCATCGGCTACCCGGAGACGATGCGCGCCTGCGAGCCGGCGCACACGATGGAAGCCGACGCCAACCTCGGCGCGCTTTCGTTCTGCGAAACGATTTCCGTCTTCAAGCAGGCGCCCGCCACCTGGGGCTGGGGCGACGACACGATCATTTTCTTCAACGACTCCGAGCGTTTCGACTACTCGCGCGCCACGGAGCTCGTGGACCCGCGCAGCGGTGTCATCTGTTTCCCCAACAACTTCGACTACGCCGGCACCGGCGAGCTGCCGGAGGGACTGTTCCGCGTGACCTGCCTCGCCAACCACGACCGGTGGTCCGCGCTGGCCGAGCCCGATTACCGCGCGGCCAAAGGGAACTGGCTGGGCGAGATGCAGCGCAGCGCGCGGCGTTTCCTGCCGGCGGTGGACGACGCCGTGCTGTCGGCCAACCTGGCCACGACCGACATGTTCACCCCGCGCACGGTGCGCAAGTTCACCGGCCACCTCAACGGCGCGATCTACGGCGCCCCGCGCAAGGTGAAGGACGGCCGCACGCACCTCAGCAATCTCTACCTCTGCGGCACGGACCAGGGTTTCCTCGGCATCATCGGCGCCATGCTCAGCGGCATCTCCATGGCCAACTATCACATCTTGCAAAAGAGCGCCGGCTGAAGATTCATTTCACTCCCCAACCCCATGAAAACTCCCCGACTGCCCCTTGTCCTCATGAGCCTTGTCCTCGTCAGCTGTGCGACCGCCGCCGAAGCATTCAAGGAGCACCTCGGCCTTCAGCTCTGGAGCCTGCGCGAACAGACCAAGGCCGACGTGCCTGCCGCCCTCGATTGGGTGAAGGCGCAGGGCTTCACTGAGGTCGAAACCGCCGGCACCTACGGGCTGTCCGACGAGGCCTTTCTGAAACTGCTGCAGGACCGCGGACTCAAGGCCGTCGGCGCCCACATCGGCTACGACGCGCTGACCAAGGATCTGGCCGGTGCCATCAAGACGGCCAAGACCCTCGGCGTGAAATACGTCATGACCGCTTGGATTCCGCACAAGGCCCCGTTCACCGCCGAGATCGCGCGCAAGGCCGCCGCCGACTTCAACAAGTGGGGCGAGGCGTTCCGCAAGGAGGGCATCACCTACGGCTACCACCCGCACGGCTATGAGTTCGTCAAGCTGCCCGAGGAGGGCGGCAAGACCCCGTTCGATCTGATCCTGGAAGGCACCAACCCAAATTTCGTCAGCTTCGAGATGGACGTGTTTTGGGTCTTTCACGCCGGCATCGATCCGGCCGCCTTGCTCCGCCAGCACCCGACCCGTTGGTCGCTCCTGCATGTGAAGGACATTCGCAAGGGCGCCGTGACCGGCCTCTCCACCGGTGGCGCTCCACCGATTGACAACGTTGCTGTCGGAACCGGCCAGATCGACTGGCACGCCGTCCTCCAGGCTGCGCAGGACATCGGCGTGAAACACTACTTTGTCGAGGACGAGACGCCCACGCCGCTCGTTTGCATTCCCGATAGCCTGAAGTATTTGCGAGCACTCAAACTCTGAGTTGCGCTTTTCCCGGGGCCCCACTCACATGGGGCCCTTTTTCATGGCTTACGACTGGCTCAAAGGCATCGAGGATCACTACGACGTGGTGGTCATTGGCAGCGGACTCGGCGGACTGACCTCCGCCAACGTCCTCGCAAAGTGCGGGCACAAGGTGCTGCTGCTGGAGCACCATTACCAGCTGGGCGGTCTGGCTACCTGGTTCACCCGCAAAGGCGGCCATATCTTCGACATCTCCCTGCACGGTTTCCCGATCGGCATGATCAAGTCCTGCCGCAAATACTGGGGCCAGGACATCGCCGATTCCATCGTGCAGCTCAAGGGCGTGCGCTTCATCAACCCGGAGTTTGCGATCAACACGACCTTTGACCGCGATGACTTCACCCGGCAGCTGATCGAGCAGTTCAAGGTCCCCGCCGAGACGGTGGAGCGGTTCTTCACCGACCTGCGCGCGATGAACTTCTACGACAACAATCCCGAGACCACGGGGCAGATGTTCGAGCGCTATTTCCCGGGCCGCGACGACGTGAAGCGCCTGCTCATGGAGCCCATCGCCTACGCCAACGGCTCCACGATGGACGACCCGGCCATCACGTTCGGCATCGTGTTCTCCAACTTCATGAGCAAGGGCGTCTATACCTTCCAGGGCGGCACCGACGTGCTCGTGAAGAAGATGGCCGCCGAGCTGAAGAAGAACGGCGCCGAGTTGCGTAAGCATGTGCTCGTGGAGAAAATTCTGACCGAGGAACGCGACGGCCGGAAGGTCGTCACCGGTGTGGTCGCCAACGGCCGCACCATCCGCTGCGATGCGGTGGTCTCGAATTCCAACATCAAGAACACGGTCCTGCGCCTCGGCGGAGAGGAGAATTTCAGCCCGGACTTCGTCGCCCAGACCAAGGCCGTGCGCGTCAACAGCAGCTCCTGCCAGGTTTATCTCGGCATCAAGAAGGGCGAGACGCTGCCGCACATCGGCGACCTCGTGTTCACCTCGGACGAGTCGAAGTTCTCCAGCGACAAGCTCGTGGACCTGCACACGACGAGCCGGACTTTTTCGATGTATTATCCGGACACGCGACCGGGCAGCGACCGCTACACGGTCGTCGTGTCCATCAACGCG
>JAUPWC010000661.1 GCA_030916665.1 Verrucomicrobiota bacterium | reverse complement strand
TTCACCATCGTCATCGTGACCCACAACATGCAGCAGGCCGCCCGGTGCTCCGACCGGACCGCCTTCTTCTACCTCGGCCGCCTCATCGAATACGCCGAGACCCGCACCATCTTCATGAACCCCGCCAATCCCCAGACCGAGGCCTATGTCTCCGGTCGGTTTGGTTGAACCAAACCGACCAGTAGCGAGTAGTGAGCATCGTGTAGTGAGCATCATGCCATCGACGCCGTCTTTCTACTCGCTACTCACTACCCGCTACACGCTACTTTTCCTCCCCCTATGAAACGCTTCTTCGACGCCGAGCTGGAAAACTTTCGCGCCAACCTCCTGCAGATGGGCGAGCGCTCCATCGAGCAGACCCGTCTGGCTATGCGCGCGCTGACCGAGTCCGACATCACGCTGGCCGACAAGGTCATCGCCGCCGACGACGAGATCGACAAGCTGGAGGTGAAGATCGACGAGGAGGCCATCCGCTACATGACCCTCCGCGGGCCGGTTGCCTCCGAGCTCCGTCTGGTGGTCGTGGGCATGAAGGCGTCGCACGACCTTGAGCGCGTGGGCGACGAGGCCACGAGCATCGCCCGCCGCGCGCGCAAGCTCGCCATCGAGCCCCGCATCGAGCTCTACGCCGATCTCCCGCGCATGACCAACATCGCGCTGGAGATGCTCCGCTCCGCCCTCGACTGCTTCGTGCAGGAGGACGAGCAGAGGGCCCTCGCCGTGATTCGGCGCGACTCCGAGGTGGATAACCTCAACCGCCTGGTCTATCGCCGTCTCACCAGCTACATGCTGGAAAAGCCCGACACGATCGCCCGCGCGCTGGAGCTGATGTTCATCTCCAAGTCCGTCGAGCGCATTGCCGACCACGCCACCAACATCGCCGAGGAGATGGTCTTCCTCGCCGGCGGACAAGACATCCGCCACAGCCACCTCGCCAAGGGCGACACGCCCATCCTCGATACGAACCCGCCTATGCCCTGACGGGCTGCGGGCGCGACAAGTCCGTGGCTGTGGAGGTGGAGCCCGCGCTCGGCTCGGTGCCTTGACGGCCGTTGTCTTAACTTGGACTTGGTGTAAGGTTACTTGATCGGTTCGACTGCTTCCTGTGTGTTTTCGACCTTATCTCAGGTAGGCCGTAATCCGGATTTCAGGCGACCAATTGCAGATTCAGATTCCTGTCTCAGGAAATAATCGTGCTGGCGCGGAGGCGAAGACATATCGAACGTCCACCGGATATTATGGAAGCGAACATCGGGCGTAGTATCCCACTGCAGACATTGTGGTGCTCTTCACTGGAGGGAACCACTCATGACGGGGCCTAAAATAGGCTCACAAGGCCCCATCAGGAGTTCTCGCCGTTATGACGACGAAGGCTGTGACGTAATTTACGGCGAGGAGGTTTTCCTCAGTTACTTCAGCCCGGCGGTGGTCGGCAGGAGCGACAGGAGGCTGTTGAACTGGGCCTTGGCGGCTTCGTCGGCGGCGTAGCGCAGGCCGAGTCGCGCGATGGCGGCGGCGGTGTCGGTGTTGCCGATGCGCTGGTAAAGCAGGGAGGTCTGGTGGAGCAGGGCGCTGTCGCGGGGGAAGCGGCGGACGCCCTCATCGAGGACGGCGAGGTGCTCGGGCTTGGGGGAAACGGAGCTGAGCGCCCAGGTTTCGGCGATCGTCTCGTAGAGTTCGGGCAGGGGCGGTGGCAGGCTGCGGGCTTTGAAGAGCGGGCTGAGCACGGCGGCGAGCTGCTGCTGGGTGAGTTTGCCGTCGGGGCCGGGGTCGGCCTTGAAGACGGCGAGGCGGTTGCGGGCCTGGCGGACGAAGGCGGAAGGACGGTTGGCGCCGGCCTTCACGGCCTCGTCGGTGAACTTGGCGGCCATCTCGGAATTGGGCACGGTGGCGGAGAGCCCGGCCAGCAGCGCGGCGTCGCGGGCGCCGCGGCGGTAGGCGTTGCGGTATTCGGTGTAGGCGGCCTCGGGGTGGCCGGCGAGTTGCAGGGCATCGCCCTTGAGCAGGCCCACCAGACCGGCGGAGGCTTCGGTCAGCTCGATGGAGGCGGGGGTGAGGCGGTCGGTGGCCTGGAGGTTGTATTGCTGGTATTTGTGGCGGGTGTGGCGGAGGTAGCCGTTGAGTTCATCGACCATGCCCTTGTAGCCGGTCTTGAAGCATTCCTTGAAGAGTTCCTCGCTGAGCGGTTCCTGGGCGAGGCGGCCGACGAAGGTGATGAGGGCTTCCTTGTGGCGGAGATTCGCGCCGAACATACAGTAGTGGACGAAGGCGTAGGCCTGCTTGGCCCAGAGGTTGTTGCCGAGGGGACTGCGGGCAATTTCGGAATCGGGGTCCACGGCGAAGAATTCGCCGAGCGGCATGAGGCGGCGGGTTTGGAGCACAGCGTTGAACGGGCGCTCGCCGACCACGGCGGTGGGGGCGGCGGCATCGGCATCCTCACCGGGTTCGAGCGGGGAGACGCCGGAGACGTCGCCCTTGAAAGTGTTGATTTTGCCGTAAATCAGGGAGCGGTCGGTCAGCTCCACGTCCATGATGATCTGGGCGAGGCCTTCCTTGAGCCAAGCGGGCGGGCGGGCTTCGGACTGGCTGAGCAGGTAGTGGACGTATTCGCGGTAGAGCTGGCGGTAGTGGTCCACCTCATACTCTGCTGCGGAGGAGGCGGCGTTGAGTGTCGCCATCGGGTCCAGAATGCTCACGCGGGTGGTCTGCAGGTCCACGACGATGGCGATCTGCTCGCGGTTGCGGAGGAACAGGCTGGGCAACGGAGACTCGGAGTCGCGGAGGTCGGCAGGCAGGAAGGCGTCGTAACGGCCCTTCTCGCCGCAGAGCAGGAGGGTCGAGGCGGCGAGCGGCTTGATCGGAACTGGCCAGACCAGTTTCACCGCTTGGCGGAACTTCTGGAAGTCCACGAGCAGCTTCCGGATGTCGCGCTCGTTGCCGCAGGCAAGGATTTCGAACGAGTCGAGCCGGGTATAGTGCCAGCGCTCAAGCTCGGGCAGATCGGCGGGCTCGTTGACGGTGAGCTTGGGTAGTTCGAAGATCGGCTCGGCGGCCAGGGTCGCGTTATCGGATTGGGCGGAGATGAGACCGGCGGCAACAAGCAGCAGGGCGGTAAGGCGGGGAAGGAGGCGGCGCATGCGCAGGAGGGGTTGGTAACCGAAAACCGAGACGGCCGGCGACGGACCCGGTTACGAGATCCGGGCGCGCCGCGGTTCAGCGCGTGAAGGGCGCACCGCTCTTGCCGCGGGCAGCAGAGGCACCGGGGCCCACGCCGTCGTTATGCATCTCCTTTAGCACGTCGGTGAGGTAGGGGATGAGCTGCTTCTTGCGGCTGACGACGCCGGGCAGGTCGAAAATCTCGTCCTGCTGCACGTGGGCGTAGGAGATGTGGCGGATGAACTCGGGGTCGCCCTTGACCAGCATCAGAGAATTCTGCGTGTTGATGTCGGTGATGAGCAGGGCGGTGAAAGCCAGACGCTCGGTCGCGCGCAGATCGGCGAGAGCCTGGGAGAGCTGGGTGGCGTGCTGCCAGAAGTTGTCGAAGCCGAGCTCCTCGACCTGTGACACGGCGAAGCGCACGCCCTCCTCGGCATAGACCTTGAAGTCGGAGCGCACGACCTTGTCGGCGGGGTTGGCGAGGATGACGGAGCCGGAGCTGAAGATGAGGCGGGCCAGTTCCTGCGCCTTGATGTCGGAATGGGTCTGAAGCCAGTTGAGCACCTCGCCGTCCTTTGGCGTGGAGGTTGGGCTCTGGAGCAGGAGGGTGTCGGAAATGAGGCCCGACATCATGATGCCGGCGAGGTCCGCCGCGGGGGCGAGGCCGTGGCGGCGGAAGAGGTCGGCGACGATCGTGCAGGTGGAGCCGACGGGCTCGTTGATGAACAGAATGGGCTGGGAGGTGGCCATCGGCCCGAGGCGGTGGTGGTCGAGGATCTCGGTGATGACGACCTCGTCGGCGCCGGGCACGGCTTGGGTGAGCTCGTTGTGGTCCACGAGGACGAGGCGCGTGGGCACGGGTTTGAGCAGGTCGGACTTGGTGAGAATGCCCTGGAGCAGGTTGTCCTCACCGGTGACCATCATGGCGTGCGGGGAGAACTGCGAGAACTTGCGGCGGATGTCGGCGATGCGGGCCTCGGCGTTGAGCGAGCTGAAGCGGCGGTCCGCGAGCTTGCCGACGGTGGAGGCGGTGCGCACGAACCAGGCGGTCGTCGCGGTGTCGTGCGGGCTGGAGATGAGGCCGACGCCGCGCTCGCGGGCGAGGGCGACGATTTCGGGGGCGACCGGCAGGCTGCCGGTGATCACGAGCGCACGCACGCCGAGCTCGATGCTGCGCTGTTGGATGTCGCTGCGGTCGCCGACGATGATCAGCGACTGGCCGGCGGAAATCTGTTCGCGTTCGGAGATCGACCAGAACGTGCTAACATCCATGGCGCCGATGCGCACGTAGAGATCCTCGATGCGGTTTTCCTCGACGGTGTGCAGCACGGCGCCCTGGAGCGTGCGGGCAATGCGGGCGAGGCTGGTGCGCACTTGGCGCATGGCGCGGGGTTCGTCGAGGCGGGGGATGAAGAAATGGCCGAGCTGGGCCAGCGTGAGCGAACCGACCGCCTTGTTCTGGTCGGAAACAACCGGCACGTAGGTGATGCCGTGGCGGTCGATCAGGCTGAGGGCCTCCGCGCAGGTGGCCTCCTCGTGCACGACCAGCGGCTCGTAGGACATCATGTCGCGGACGCGCGGATAGACGTCGCTCAGGTAATGGGGCAGGGGGGTGCGGAACCGCTCGAGGATGGCGTCGATCCGGGCGTTGGAATTGCCGCAACGGGCCGCGACGTAGCCGAGTTCCCCGCGGGCCTGTTTGAATGCCGCGTAGGCGATCGCCGAGCAGATGGAGTCGGCGTCGGGATTGCGGTGGCCGATGACGTAGATGGGATTGGCGGGGGCCATGGTGCGGTCCGGGCAGACTGGGAGGCGCGTGCCCCGGGGGGAAGAAAAAAGCCCGGCCGCACGGGGCGGCCGGGCCGGACAGTGAGAGCCGGTTCGCGGCTCAGGGCGCGAGACCGGCGGTGCCCGTGAGCGAGCCGATGGTCGTGCCGCCCGACGGGGTCGTGGCGTAGATTCGCGCCGCGACCGGGATGGCCTGGCGGATGTTCACGCCCTTGGTGCCGTTGGTGAGCGTCAGCTGGCTGTCCGTCGCGCTGACGTTGGGGTAGAACTGGACGTTGCCGCCGAGGAAGGCGATGTGCCCACCGGTATCCTTGTAGGCGCCGCTGGTGGCGTCCCACTGGCCGGTGGTCTGCAACCCGCGGGTGAAGGCCACCGGCGTGCTAGCGCCGTCGCCCATGCGCAGGCCGCCGACGAGCTCGAAGCTCAGCGTGCGGGCGCCGAAGTCCGTGCCGATGGTCGTGGGGCTGGCCGGTTGCACGACGGACGCGGGGGCGCTGCCGTTGTAGAACGGGTCGTTCTTCGCGAAGTAGAATGCGGCGTCGGTGACGATGCCACGCTGCGCGAGGATGCCGGCCCACGCGTAGGGACCGCCGCCGAGGTTGGGATACTGGGCCGCGATCACGGTGGGGTCGGGGAGGCGATCGTTGTTGTCCGCGGCATAAATGCTCGCGGCTTTGACGACCTCGCGGAGGTTGTTGGCATCCACCGTGCGTTGGGCGGTCTCGCGGACCTTGCCGACGGTGGGGAATATCAGGGCTGCCAGGATGCCGATGATGGCAATAACCGTGAGCAACTCGATGAGCGTGAAGCCGTGAACGGCTCGATACGGGCGCATATACTTACTGGGGTTTGAGGTTTGCGGCCCGTTCGACCGAACAGTCGCCCGTCTGCGCGGCGGATACAAGCCCATTCTCCCATTCCCGGACTCGACAAGCGTCATAGCTTGGGGTCAGATCCGGCCACCATGGTCGTTTACTTTGATGGCAAATACGTGGACTCCAATGATGCGAAGGTTTCGGTCTTCGATCACGGCCTGCTTTACGGCGACGGCATCTTCGAGGGCATCCGCATCTATGAGGGCAACGTGTTCCGTCTCGACGAACACTTGGAGCGTCTCGAACTGTCGGCTCGCGCCATCATGCTCACCCTCCCGCAGTCCCGCGCCGAGTTGGCCGAGGCCGTCTGCGAGACCTGCCGACGCAACCAGCTCCAGGACGGTTACATCCGACTCGTGGTGACGCGAGGCGTGGGCGACCTCGGGCTCGCTCCCTGGTCCTGCGCCAACCCCACGACCTTCATCATCGCCAGCAAGATCTCGCTCTACCCGCAGGAGTATTACGACAACGGCCTGAGCATCGTCACCGTGCCCACGCGCCGCATCGCGCCCGACGCGTTGCCGCCGACCGTCAAGTCGCTCAACTACCTCAACAACATCCTCGCCAAGATCGAGGCCAAGCAGGCAGGCGCGCTCGAAGCCATCATGCTCAACCAGCAGGGCTACGTCGCCGAGTGCACGGCCGACAACATCTTCGTCGTTTCGAAGGGCGAGATCATCACGCCCGCCTCCACCGCCGGCGCGCTCAAGGGCATCACGCGTGGCACAATCTTCGACGTGGCCAGGACCATAGGCGTCTCCATCCGCGAGGCCAACCTCACGCGTTACGACGTGTGGTGTTCCGACGAGTGTTTTCTCACCGGCACGGGTGCCGAGGTCATCCCGGTTGTAAAGCTCGACGGTCGCGTCATCGGCACCGGCAAGCCCGGTCCGATCACCGCCAAGGTCCTCGTCGAGTTCCGCCAGCGCGTGCTCGTCGAGGGCACCCGCATCTGACGGCCTCCACGCTTGCCTCCGCGCGCGCGTCGGGCACAGTTTTTTGCAGAAGGATGGGCCAGCTCGGTGCATTTGCGTTTCCGGCACGCGCCGCTTATCCTGCCTTAATAACTTTCCATGGCCAACTCCCTCAAGTGCGACCTCTGCTCGAAGCCCGCGACCGTCCACCTCACCCAGATTGTAAACAGCAAGATACATAAGGTGGACCTCTGCGAGGCGTGCGCGCAGGCCAAGGGCGTCACCGACCCCAGCGGTTTCTCGCTGGCCGACCTGCTCCTGAAGGCCTCGCTCAACCCTGAGCCCGTCGGCGACGCCAACTGCTCCGCCTGCGGTTTCACCCAGCAGGACTTCAAGAAGACGGGCCGCTTCGGCTGCCCGGAGTGCTACGGCCACTTCAGCCGGCTGCTCGAGCCCATGCTCGAGTCCATGCACAAGGGCAGCGCCCACTCCGGCAAGGTTCCCCAGAAGGCCCTCAGCCGCAAATCCCTCTACGAACGTCTGACCCAGCTCGAGACCGAGCTTGACCAGGCCATCAAGTCCGAGCGTTACGAGGACGCCGCGCGCTTCCGCGACGAGATCACCCAAGTCCGCCAGGCCACCGGCCGCAAGGAGGAGGCGGGCAAATGAAGATCAACGAACTCATCGACTCGCCCTCCGAGCTGACGGACACCGCCGCCAGCAAGAGCGCCGTCGTGCTGATGACGCGCATCCGTCTCGCGCGCAACCTCGCCGCGCAGCCGTTCCCCGGCTGGGCGCGTGATTCGCAGAAGAAGGCGATCCGCGACCAGTGCATGCAGGCCGTCGCCGCGTTGCCGCAGATGAAGCGCGGCCTCGCCATCCCGGTCGAGACCCTCGACGAGCTGCAGAAGCAGATCCTTGTGGAGCGCCACCTCATCAGCCGCGAGCTGTGTCACGCCAAGGCCGGCTCGGGCATCGTCATCAGCAAGGACCAGAGCTGTGTCGTGATGGTCAACGAGGAGGACCACCTCCGCATCCAGGTCCTGCGCGCCGGCTTCCAGTTCAAGAAGGTCTGGAACACGATCAACGCGCTCGACTCCGACCTGGAGGAGCACCTCGACTTCGCGTTCTCGCCCAACCTCGGCTACCTCTCCGCCTGTCCGACCAACCTCGGCACCGGCATCCGCGCCTCGGCGATGATGCACCTGCCGGCGCTCGTCATCTCCGGCCAGATGGAGAAGGTCGTGCGCGCCGTTAACCAGCTCGGTATGGCCGTGCGCGGCCTGTTCGGCGAGGGCTCCGACGCCAGCGGCAGCATCTTTCAGATCTCCAACCAGACCACGCTCGGCGAGAGCGAGGAGGAGATCATCAAGCACCTGCACGGCGTGCTGAACACCATCATCGAGCAAGAGCTGAACGCCCGGGAAAAGCTGATCGAGACCGACCCGAACAAGCTGTTCGACAAGATCGGCCGCGCCTTCGGCATCCTCCAGAACGGCCACCTGCTCAACTCGGGCGAGGCCATGAACCTGCTCTCGCTCATCCGGCTCGGCATCGATTTCGGCGTCTTCGCCGACACCCAGCGGGCCCTCGTGGACCGGCTGTTCATCGAGTGCCAGCCCGGCCACGTCCAGCACGCGGCCAAGGGCTCCTTCGATCCGACCCAGCGTGATGTGCTGCGCGCCAGCCGCTTGCGGTCTGAATTTGCCAAATTGTCCCCGCCGGACTTCACTTCCGCTGCCAAGTAACCGATAAAACCAAGGCACCCATGGAACCGATGAACAACTTCACGCCGCGCGCCCAGCAAGTGCTGGCCTTGGCCCGCAAGGAAGCCGACCGCTTCCACCACAACTACGTCGG